>DQSS01000034.1 GCA_015663165.1 Arcobacter sp.
AGCGCAGTAGGGCATGAGATAGATTATGTCATTAGTGACTTTGTAGCAGATTTAAGAGCCCCAACCCCAAGTGCCGCGATGGAGATGATACTTCCAGATTGTGCTGAAATGCTTATGCGCCTTGATGATATGGGTGAAGCGATGAATTCGATTATAAAAAGAACTATCCATAACAAACAAGAAAAATTAGAGCACGTATATAAAATGCTCTTAGTTCATTCTTTTGAATCAAAAATATCTATTCATGAAAAAGAGATTGAGTTAATGAGTAAAAGATATGAACAATTACTGCTATATATGATAGATATAAAAAGAAATAGAGTTACAAATATTCTTAATGAGGTAAATTTTGCCATGAAAAAACTTTTACATGTAAAAGAAAATTCTTTAAATTCATTGAGTTTAATCTATGAAAGAAATGATCCAAGTGAAGGGATTAAAGATAGTTATGCACAAGTGGTAATTAATGATAAAAAAACGACTTTAAAGGCTTTACGTGTAAATGAATTATTTGAGCTTCATAATTCATTAGATATAATAACAGCGAAAGTTATAAGTAAACGAAGTATAGGAAAAGTTATAAATGAAAGATTGTGATTTATTAGATATATTATCGAATAAAAAAGTACTCTGTGCAGATGACGAAAAAGGAGTATTAAGTAATATAGTAGAAATACTTGAAATATTTTTTGAAAAAGTAACAGGTGTAGGTGATGGAGAGAAAGCTTTACAAGAAGCTCAAAACAACCTATATGATGTTTTAATATTTGATATTTCTATGCCTAATATGGATGGATTGGAAGCCATCAAAATGATTAGAAAACATAATAAAAAAATTCCCATTATTGTTTTGTCTGCTCACACAGAACAAGAGTATTTGTGGAGGGCAGTTAATCTTAAAATTACAAGATATTTGACAAAACCATTTGATAAAAAAATACTTTTAAAAGCTCTCGAAGAAGTTGCTTTAGAGTTGGTTGATTATAAAATTACAGTTAAACTAACTGATGAAATGAAGTATGATTTTAGTACAAAACTTGTAACTAAAGGAGAGTTAGTTTTAAAATTATCTAAGAGTGAGAGTAGGCTTTTAGAATATTTTTTACAAAGAGTTAATCAAATTATTACTTATGATTCTATACTAGATTATATGTGGGAATATGAAAAACCCACTAAAGAGGCCATAAAATCTATAGTAAAAGAGCTTAGAAAAAAAATAGATTGTAAATTTATAAAAAATTTATATGGTGTTGGGTATATGTGTGAGATATAATTTTAAGTTTATTATAGGATTTTTTATTGTTCTGTATGCAATAATCACACTTCTATTTTTTAATTTTTATAAAGAACTTGCGATAAAAGATACAAAACAAGAAGCAATTTCGATGTTAAATACTATAAATGCAATAAGAAGTTATGTAGATGAGATTCAAAGACCAATTATAAATGATTTAAAAAATACACATTTTAAAGAAAACTTTTTTGATTCAAGAATACTTTCATCATCTTCTATTGCCCAATACATTTATGATAAACAACTTTTAGAAAAAGAGTTAAAATATGAGTATAAATTAGTTGCTACAAATCCTTTAAATCCAATTCACCAAGCAAATGAATTTGAAACAGAAATTTTAAATAAATTTAGAGAAGGAAAGATAAAAGATTATTTTTCATTGATTAAAGAAAAAAATCAATCATATTTTTTTATTGCAATGCCAATTGGTAAGAATAAAAAATCATGTTTACAGTGCCATGGAAATCCAAAAGATGCTCCACGAGGTATGATTGAACAGTATGGTGATACTTCAGGTTTTTATGAAAAGATTGATGATTTAAGAGCTATGATTTATCTTAAAATTGCAATTTCAAGTATACTTTTTTATCATATTGAGGAGTTCATAACTGGTGGTTTAGCTATGTTTTTTGTCTTTATAATTTTTATAATTCTTATTTATATAATTTACAAAAAAGATATGAGATTACAAGAGAAAAAAGAGAACCTTTTTGTTCATCAAAATAGATTAGCAGTTATGGGTGGTATGATTGGAAATATATCACATCAATGGAAACAACCTTTAACACAACTCTCTTATATATTTATAAATCTTGAATTGCTTAGTGAGCGAAATAAGCTTACTAATGATAAATTAGTTTTTAAAATTAAAGAGGCAAATGATCAAATATTTTTTATGACAAATACTATAAATGATTTTAAAAACTTTTTTTCACCAAAAAAAGTCATGAATGAACATAAGATAGAAGATATATTAAAACAATCAAAAAGATTATTAAAAGCTTCTCTAGATAGATATAATCTAGAATTTGTTATAGATATAAAAGAAGATTTTATTTTTTATGGTTGTAAAAATGAGTTAGTACAAGTGTTTATCAATATTATTAATAATGCAAAAGACGCTTTTATATCTAAAGATATAGATAAAAGGGTTATACATGCACAGACTTATGTTGAAGATGGTAAAGATATAATTACTATTAAAAATAATGCTGGTTCCATTGATGAAAAAGTTATAGGCAAAATTTTTGAACCATATTTTTCTACTAAAGATTTAAGTGTTGCTACTGGAATAGGACTCTATATATGTAAAGTAATTATAGAAAGCAATAAAGGCACAATAGATGTGAAAAATTTAGATGAAGGAGTTGTTTTTACTATCAAATTTTAATAGCCTTATTTTATCAATTGCTTCTCTCCTTATTTCCACCCCTTTCTCCTCTTTTTTATAGATACAATTCTTAAGTTCCTTATGAATAAAAATTTTTGTTTTATTTTAAAGTGACTAATTCAAAAAAGGAGGACTTATGAATAGGTTAAGCAAAAGATTAGTGCTTAGTTTACTTCTAGGTTTAAGTATGGCAACGAGCGTTGCTATTGCTTCAAGTGGCAGTGATGGTAAAACCATTCAGATGAGTAAAGATGCCAGGGATATAATAGCTCACCCAGATGGGACAAGAGCTACTAGAGGTATCGGGTCTCTTCAAGATTATATTATTGAAGAGAAAGAAAGGTATGATTGGATTTTTAAAAATCATCCAATCTTTAAGACTTATTTACCAAAGGGTAAAGTTGTAGGTAAGTTAAAAGCAACAGATCGTGGGTATGAGTTTGCACATTCAGGAAATGGTAACAAATTCCAAAAGTATAGTAAGAGGAAAGGGCTTACTTCAACTATGTATCGTCTTCCGACACAAGATCCATTGTCGTTTCCAAACAAGTTTATTGGTCCAGAAAAATGTGGAGAGTGTCATGCCGTACAATACGAAAAATGGAGTCGTTCAAGACACTCAAGCACAGTTAGATTCCCAGGGGAGCATCCAGAAGTTAGTAATGAGTTAAACAAATCAGTATTCGGCAAAAATACTGCTTCAATACTTCCTAAAGGAATTACACCTGATAGTATCTATGTTACAATAGGGCACCTTAGAACAAAGTTGGGTTTCTTTGATGCATGGTTGTTAAGAGGAACATATCACGTTGTTGATGGTTTACTAAAAGATGGTACAGGTACAATTGTAGCTGGTTCAAATCAGTTTCAAAGAACATGGGCAAATGATCTAACTCCTGAAGTTGCTAAGAAAATTAGAAAATTTATCCCTGATTTTCCTGTTACATTAAAGGAATATGGTGATAATACTGGTTATGTAAGAGGCTTAGCTTCATATTCAGCTAGATATAAAAAATCTATGGCTGTTCAAGCAGCTTCATCTTACTGTCAGGTATGCCATCCGTGGAAGTTTGACTTTAAAAGCACAAAAGAGTTCTATTCTGCATTGGGTGATCCAAAGAAATTGCAAGATCACACAGTTTCAAAAGGAATTAGTTGTGAAGAATGTCATGGGGCTGGCGGTCACTTAGATGGTGCTCAAGGATTAATGACTTCAAACTGTGAAAGATGTCATCAAAGATTTAGTTTCAGACCATTCTTAGCTGAGAAATTTAGAAAATCTAAAAACCCAGCATTAAGCCACAAAGCGGCTGAACTTGGAATGACTTCTAAGTTTAAATCAGCAGGTCCTGGATGTGGAACAGAAGGTTCACAATCTTATTTTACTGCGCATTACGAAGCTGGTATGAGATGTACTACTTGTCATGATCCTCATGATGTAACGGGTTATGTTGTAACTACTACAGCTAAAAAAGGTGGAGTATACCAAGATACAAAAGATTATCTAAGTTCTTTTTATACAAAACCAACTATTAGAAAAAGTTGTAAAAGTTGTCATAAAGAGGCTGCTTATATTGCAGACAATACAAAAGATACTCATAGTAAAGTTAGTTGTGCATCTTGTCATATGCCGTTTACAATGAGTTGTGAGAATTTCTATGCTGTTCAATATCAAGATAATGCTGGATTTGATACTCAAAGAAGATCTCATATTTGGAAGATTGATATTGATCCAAAGAGAAAATCACTAAATCCTCCTCCTGGTTCTCCTAGAGTTCAACAAGTTCCTAAAAAGTATAAAAACTGGTATATAGCAAAAAATGAAAAAGGACATAACTACATTGACTTAATGTGGGCGTGTGGTAAAACATCTTGGGCTGATAAAGACATGGTTGATAACAAAGGTTGTCATAGTGTTGTCCAGTCAAAGCTTAAAAATACTTTACACTTTAAAGATCAGCAAAGAGCATACGATGAATTGATGGGTTGGCAAAAGCCAATTAAGAAACTATACTCAGAAGTAACAGTTTCTATCAAAGGAGTCTATGAAATGCTAGAGATTACAGAATTAAGTATTTCTGATAAATCAAGAATCAATGAGTTAATTGAAAAAGCTCAAGATGCTATGGATTTAATCAAGAGAGATGGTTCTTGGGGTGTTCATGGATTTAAATACACTGAGAGAAGAGCAAAAGCTGCTAAATCTTATGTTGAGCAAGCTCAACTAATTTTAGCAAAAGCTGCTAAATAATCTACTTTTTATGTAGATAAAAGGGTTACACGTAAAGTGTAACCCTTAATTCAATTAAGGAATAAGTAAATGAGATTAGAAGGAAAAAAAGTATATCTGATTTTACCTATGTTTTTAGCTTTAGTAGGAACACAGAGTTTTGCAACGCAATTAAAAACAAGTGTACAAACAGAGTCATATAGTATAGGAGCTTCCACTGGTAATTATATTGTAAATCAAATATATGAGCAAGTTCAAATGGGAGCTAAAATTAATATAGATTTAGTATTGGAAGGTTTTAATGATGCTCTTAAAAAGAAATCAAAACTAAGTGAAGAAGAAATTATAACAAATCTAAATAATAGAGTTGAATATTTAAATAAAATAAAAAAAGAAAAACTGATAAAGTTACAAAAAGACAATGCTAAAATAGAGAAAGATTTTCTTCAAAAAAATGCTAAAAAATCTGGAGTTAAAGTTACTAAATCTGGCTTGCAGTATAAAATAACTAAATCTGAAAAAGGTAAAGCTCCTAAACCAGAAAGTATAGTTGTTATTAATTATAAAGCATCTCTTGTTGATGGATATGTATTTGATGATACTTACAAAAATAAAGCACCAGCACACTTATCAATGATTAATATAGTAGATGGTTTAAAAGAGGGTTTAATGCTTATGAAAGAAGGTTCTAAATTCACATTTACTATTCCTAGTAAATTGGGTTATGGCACCGTTCAAATGAGAGATATCCCACCTAATTCAGTTCTAATATTTGAAGTAGAATTACTTAAAGTTCTAGAACCAGGTGGAATGAAGAAAAAGAAAAAATTTGAGATGATGGGCAGCAAAAAAGACGAGAAAAAGAAAACTTTGAAGTGATGCAAAGGAGTTTATCGGAGGCAAAAATGAGTAATATAAATAATAGAAGAACTTTTCTTAAGGGCATAGGTTTTGGTTCTGTTCTTCTTGGCACTATGCAATATAGTTTAAGTGCTAAAGAAGAGCAGGAAAATGTGGGCAAAAAACCTCACTATGGTATGATTTTTGATCAAACTAAATGTGTAGGTTGTAGTGATTGTGAGATTGCATGTACTAAAGTTAATTTAGTTCCGAAGGGTCAACATAGATTATATGTAGATGATCAAACTGATCCTTTACATGTAAAGGATAGGCGATTTGTTCGTATTTCCTGTCAGCAGTGTGAAGATTCACCGTGTACGGAAGTTTGTCCTACAAGCGCATGTTATAGGGATTCGATTACTAATATAGTAACAATGAATACTGATGATTGCATAGGATGTAAGTACTGTATTGTGGCATGTCCTTATGATGTGAGGTTTATAAACAATGAAACTCACGCAGCAGAAAATTGTAATTTTTGTTTAGGGACAAATTTGAAAGATGGTAAAGATCCCGCTTGTGTGGAAGCATGTAAATATGATGCCTTGGTATTTGGTGATTTTAATGATGACAAAGCATATATGAATAAGCTTCTAAACGTAAAAGACTCTGTTAGAATGAAACCTGGCTTTGGTACAAAACCAAGTATTAGGTATATACCATCATTAAAGACAGGAGTTTGATATGAATGAATTAATCAATTATAATAATGGATTTACAGATGGTATAGGATGGCATTGGCCAATTGCTGTTTATCTTTTACTAGCAGGTATATCTGGTGGTGCATTGATAGTTGCTTTAGCAATTAGATATTATAAAAATCAAAGTGAAAATACTGCTGTATATAAATCAGCAGCGTTAGTCTCATGTTCAACCATACTTCTTGGTATGGTATTTTTAGTTGCAGATTTAACAAAACCATTAGTTTTTTGGAAGATTTTAATATATTATAATTTTTCTTCTGTTATGTCTATTGGTGTAGCTGCAATATCAATTTATATCCCTTTAACCTGTGTACTTGTAATATACGCGTTTGATAAAGAAATAAAATCTTGGTTTGGTTTTTTATCTCCAATTATAAACCTACTTAATAAATTAAGAGGAACTGTCGAAGGAGCTTCTTTTTTCTTTGGCGTTATTATCTGTGCATATACAGGATTTTTAATCTCTGTGTTAGTTCGGTTTCCAATGCTTAATACTTCAATACTTCCAGCTTTATTTGTTGTTTCTGGTATATCTGCTGGAACTGCTGCTTTATGTATTGTTGCAAAAAAAGGTTTTAAAGAAGATAGTCACTCTAGTGATATGCAAATATTACATAAGATTGAATGGCCAATTATGTTTACAGAAATTATGTTTCTTGTAATGTTGTATGTCTCTTTATTGGTAGGTGGTGCAGCTGGAAAGAATGCATTGGCTGGATTCCATAGTGGAGCTTGGGCAGATGTATTTTGGTTTGGTGTTGTTGGTATTGGTTTTACTTTACCACTATTTTTAAATTTTATGTTGGGTAAAAAGGTTGCTCATTCAGCTACTGTTTTTTACATTTCAGCAATCTCTAGTATTGTTGGTGTGTTATGTTTACGTCTGTTTATTATCTATGCAGGACAGATTTTTAGTATATAAATTTTATCTCAAGGATGAATATGTTTTTTTTTAGTCGAGTGTTTTTTTCTTATGGTTTTGTCATTTTAATGCTTGTAATTTTAGGTTCTGGTGCAGCGGTCGCTACATTTATAGAAAATGATTATGATGCACAAACAGCAAAAGTACTTGTTTATAGTGCCTTATGGTATGAATCAGTAATGATATGTTTAGCTGTTTCTTTAATTGGAATAATATACAAAAGGAAAATGTATAGAAAACTAGGAGCTTTCGTATTTCATCTGGGTTTTGTCGTTATTTTGATTGGTGCTGGAGTAACTAGATATTATGGTTATGAGGGTGTCATTCATATTAGAGAAGGAGATACTGAGAATAAAGTAATATCTGAAGAATCATATCTTCAAATAAATACTGAAAAACAAAATTATAAACATTATTTAATGCTTGGTAAAATAGGAAATAATAGTTTTACGTTTATTAACAATATAAATGATAAAGAACTTGTCATAAAATATAAAGATTACCAATATTCAAAAAATAGTAATGTTGAAAGGTTAATAGTTGATGTTTTTTATGATGGCAATAAAAAAGAAGTTGAGATTTTAGGGGGACATGGGAGTATAGAGTCTCCCTCTTTAGTATATTTCAATGGACTCGAGATTCAATTGTCTTGGGGTTCAAAACTTATAGTTTTACCTTTTAATATAGAATTAGTAGATTTTCAAATACAGAGATATCCTGGTTCTTTAAGTCCATCTTCTTATGCTAGTGAAGTTAGATTAATAGATGGTAATATAAATGTAGAGCATAATATATTTATGAATCATCCTCTCTCATATAAAGGATATAAGTTTTTTCAATCTTCTTATGACAGAGATGAAAAAGGAACAATACTCTCAGTTAATAATGATCCTGGAAAATGGCCTACATATTTTGGTTATTTTCTTTTATCATTAGGTTTTATACTGAATTTTTTTACAAAAGGAAGTAGATTTACTAGACTTAGAAGTTTTTTAATCAAAAGTAATTTATCCTTAATTTTACCACTATTATTATCTCTAAATATTTGTGCCCAAGCAGATACATCAGCATACATAGAAAAGTTTAAAGTTAACTCGTTGGAACATTCTAAGGCTTTTGGTGAGCTTTTGGTACAAGATTATAATGGTCGTATAAAGCCTATGAGTGCAGAATCAATTGATATTTTACATAAAATGTCTTCCAAAGACTCTTTACTTGGTTTGAGTGCTACTCAGATTATGCTTGGAATTATGGCAGATTCTCGTACTTGGGAAGATGTGAAACTAATTAAAATAAGTAATAAAAAACTTAAAAATATTTTAGAGGTAGAAAAAAATACAAAATACATATCTTTTTCGGATATATTTAATGAAAGAGGAGTCTATAAATTTGCAAATCAAATTGATGCGGCAAATGCAAAGAGTCCTTCAAAAAGAGGTACATTCGATAAAGATCTAATAAAACTAGATGAGAGATTAAACATTTTTTATCTAATAACTAAAGGGATGTTTAGTAAAATTATTCCTAAACCAAATGATTCTACAAATACTTGGTATGACCCTCAAAATTCACTTATGGAGAGTTGGTTAGACAATGATAGAAAAGATGTAATAAATACATATATAAATGGTTTAAAAGAGGGAGTAGAAAATAATGATTGGACTAAGGCAAATAAAGCTTTAGAAGAATTAAAAGAGAGTCAGATTAAGTATGGCGGAGATATATTACCATCAAAAAATCAGATAAAGATTGAAGTTTTATTTAATGAACTGAAGATTTTTAAGAATTTAATAAATTTTTATCTTTTGCTTGGAATAATTATATTGGTTTTTGCAATAATTTCTATATTTTTTGAAAAAAACTACCCTACTTTAAAGAAAGTATTTTTTTACCTTTTACTAGCGGGCTTTTTAGCACATAGTACTGGAATTATGATGAGGGGGTATGTTTCAAATCATGCTCCTTGGAGTGATACATATGAGTCACTTATATATATAGGATGGTCAACTCTTCTAGCTGGTCTTGTTGTATTTAGAAAATCATTACTTTCACTTTGTGCATCGTCTATTTTAGGTGGCGTTATTATGTTGGTTGCACATTTGAGTTTTATTAGCCCTCAAATAACAACTCTTGTTCCTGTTTTAAAATCATATTGGTTGAGTATTCATGTTTCTGTTATTACTGCTAGTTATGGATTTTTAGGACTTGGAGCATTGCTTGGTTTTATGTCATTAATGCTTATGATATTTAGAAATGAGAAAAATAAAGAGAGACTAGATATACAAATAAGACAACTCTCAGCCATTAATGAGATAAGTTTAATTGTTGGGATTTCAATGTTAGCCATCGGCAATTTCATTGGTGGAGTTTGGGCAAATGAAAGTTGGGGAAGATATTGGGGATGGGATCCAAAAGAGACTTGGTCTTTTATTTCAATAGTAGTATATGCAGTAGTTCTTCATCTAAGATTTATTCCAAAGTTAAATAGTGTGTATGTCTTTAGTGTGGCTTCTGTTATGTCATTGGCTACAATTATAATGACATATTTTGGTGTTAATTTTTATCTTTCAGGACTTCATTCTTATGCTTCAGGAGACAAAGTTCCAGTACCTAACATTATATATTATATAAGTACAATCGTAGTAGTCATCTCTATCTTAGCATATAGAGGTAGAGCAGTTAAAGTTATTAAGTAAATTAAAAAGGAGATTTATGGAGTATTATTTATATATATTGCCATTTCATTTCATGGCGGTAATGTCATGGATGGCAGTAATGTTTTATTTGCCAAGGTTATTTGTTTACCACCAAGAAAACAATGAAAGAAGAGAATTTGTGGAAATTGTAGAGATTCAAGAGTATAAGCTATATAAGTATATAGGATTACCATCATTGTGGGCGTCACTTTTAAGTGGTGGTCTGATGTTGTATTTAAACCCATATCTTTTACAAGAGCCTTGGATGCATTTAAAATTAGCAGGTTTAATAGCTTTGGTTATATACAGTTTTAGTATGGAGTACTATAGAGTAAGTTTACAAAAAAATAGTTGTAAAAGAGATGGACATTTTTTTAGAGCATATAATGAAGTCCCAACTCTTCTGTCAACTTTGATTGTGAGTTATGTAGTTGTAAAAGATACTTTGTTATGGTTCTCTTTGGTCGTGATAATTATATTTAGTTTTATTATTTACAAAATAGCAACTTTGAAAGATAGAAGTAAAAAATGAAAAAAATTGTTGAGATGATGACTGTTTTTAGTAGTGTAAAAATCATGCAGAAGTCAATGACTTCTAGTTTAGATATTACATATATAAATGAGCCAATAAAATATAAATTTGATAAATCTAAAAGTTATTTTCTATATATGCATATACCTTTTTGTGATGAGTTTTGTACCTTTTGTACATTTCATAAATTTAAATACAAACAAAGTACATGTAAAGAGTATTTTAAAGCATTAAGATTAGAGTTGCTTAAAGCAAAAGAAGAAGGATTTAATTTTCATACGCTTTATATTGGTGGTGGAACTCCATTAATTGATGAAGTAGAGTTAATTAAGACAATAGAGTTGGCAAAAAAACTTTTTGATATAAAAAAAGTTTCTTGTGAAAGTACACCTAGTCATATAGATCCAAAAGTACTGAAAAATTTTGATGGTTTGATTGATAGACTCTCTATAGGTGTTCAAACATTTGATGACAAAACACTAAAAGAGATTTCAAGATATGATAAATATGGTTCATCCCAAGTTCTTCAAGAGAGAATTTCTAATATCATAGGAGTAGTCCCTGTAATAAGTTTGGATCTTATTTTTAATTTTTCTACACAGAGTTCACAAATGCTGAAAAAAGATTTAGAAATAGTCAAAAAATTGAATCCAGAGCAGATTACAACGTATCCTCTTATGTCCTCAAGATTTGTAAATTGTTCAACATTAGATCATCTCAAAATTTTGAAAAACAGTAACGAGTTTCATTTTTACAATATTATTCGTGAAGAATTAAAGGACTATTCTTTAAATAATGCATGGTCTTTTTCAAAAGATAAAACAAATTTATGTGATGAATATACTGTCAATAATAGTGAGTACATAGGTTTAGGAAGTGGAGCTTTCTCTCATATCAATAATCAGCTATTTATAAATGCTTATGATTTAACTCAGCATGCAAATTTAATTAGTGAGAATTCAAATGCAATAATTGCAGTAAGTGCTGAATTTGAGTTCAAAAAACACATTCAATATCAATTTTTGTTACATCTTTTTGGTGGCTCTGTTCATATAGAAAGATTCAATGAACTTTTTAGTGTTTCATTGCAGCGTATACTTAAAGTTGAGCTATTTATGTTAAAAATACTTAATGCAATATACGTAAAAGATGGAAAGATTTATCCTACAAGATTTGGTGAGTTTTTAACAGTTGTTATGATGAGAGAGTTTTATAGTGGTATGGATAATCTAAGAGCTATGCTGAGAAAATCGATTGTTGAATAAATTATATTAGTAAAAAGGATTGTGATGAAAAAAATTATAATGTGTATGTTTATAAGTTCAATATTTCTCTATGGAAGTTTTTTAGAAGATGGAACAAAGGCGTATTCTAAGGGTGATTATAAACAAGCAGCACTGAAGTACAAACAGGCGTGTGAAGAGAATAGTGCAGATGGATGCTTTAAATTAGGGTTTATGTATGAAAATAAACAAAAACTTAAACAAGATTTTAAATATGCTTTTAAACTATATGAAAAAGCTTGTTCTCTTGGAAGTGCAAGAGCTTGTTTTAAAGTAGGTGTTTGTTTTGATAAAGGTGGCATTGTAGAAGTTGAAAAAGACTATATAAAAGCAGAAACATATTATAAAAAATCTTGTGAGAATGGTTTTTCTTTAGCTTGTTATAATTTGGGAGGAATGTATCAATACTCTTTTAATCCAGATAAGAATAAAAAAAATATGATTAGTATGTATAAAAAAGCCTGTGAAAAAGGTGCAACTCTAGGCTGCTATAAACTAGGTAATATTTATGAAGATAAAGATAAAGACAAAGAAGAGGCTATTAAATGGTATAAAAAGGGATGTGATAAAGAAGATACTCAGTCTTGTTTCCGTCTTGTTGATATTCAAATAAAGATTATAGCAGCTCTTGATTTTACAGATTTTAAACAAGTTTTAAAAGAGTATACAAAAGAGTGTAAGCTTGGTGATATGACACAATGTTATAAATTAGCTATTTTATATTCAACAGGAAGAGGTGTTAAACAAAGTTATACAGAGGCAAAAAAAATATTTAGAAGAGGTTGTGAAATGGGTGATAATGCTAGCTGTATAGAGTATATAATGTTAAATGATATGGGATTTTAAAAGGAAAAATAATGAAAAAAATTATAATTATGCTAGTAGCTTTATTTATTACATTAGAAGCTGGATATATAAAAGAAAGTGTTGAAGCTCATAAAAAAGGTGAGCATAAAAAAGTAGCAAATATATATGAAAAGGCTTGTAGTGAGGGAAAAGAATCTGCTTGTTATAACTTAGGTATTTTATATATGGGTTCAAAAGGTATAAAAAAAGACGTTAAAAAGGCTATGAGTTATTACGAAAAATCATGTAATGCTGATTTTACTTCTGCTTGTTATAATTTAGGTCTTGTGTATGCGATGGGAAAAGATGTAGTAAAAGATATGAATAGAGCTATATCATTATATAAAAAAGCTTGTAAAGGAAATGATGGAGCGGCTTGTAATAATCTAGGAAGAATATATGCTTCTGGGGACGAAGTAGACATAGACAACAAAAAAGCAATAGATTATTATAGACAATCTTGTAGTAGTTATGACGATATGGGTTGCAACAATTTAGCATTTATGTATGCACATGGAAAAGGTGTCAAAAAAGATTATAAAGAGGCTATTAAATTATATACGAAAGCTTGTAAAACTGGTGTTTATATGGCATGTGAAAATCTAGGTTATATGTATGAAAATGCTCAAGGGATTAAGCAAGACTACAAAAAAGCGGTAAGCCTTTACAAAAAAGCATGTGATAAGGGTAGCGTAAAAGGCTGTAATAACTTAGGAATATTATATGTGCAAGGAAATGGTGTAAAGCAAGAGATAAAAAAAGCAAAAGAGTTATTTAAAAAGGCTTGCGATAAAGGATTTCAAGAAGGTTGTTCAAATTATAAATTATTGGATGATAAATAAAATAAAAAGGAAAAATTTTGATTAGAATTATATTTATTTTTTTATTGCTATTTAGTGTTTCAAATGCAAAGATATTTCAAACAGTAGATGTAAATAAAGGCACTTTCATACAAAAGGGTGATTCTAAGTTTTATTGTTCAAATTGTGGGATGTTATTACCAAAATATTATAAAACAAATCATATTCATAAAGATAAACAGTATTGTTCTCTTCATTGTTTAGTCGAAGCAACACAGGAAAATATACCTGATAACGTAAAAGTTGTAGATACAAAAAGTATGAAGTTTATTGATGCAAGAAGTGCTTTTTATGTTGTGGGAAGTAAAAAAAGAGGAACAATGAGCCAAAAAAGCAAATATGCTTTTTTGGATAAAAAAGATGCTTTAAAATTTCAAAAAAAATATGCTGGTAAGATTTTAAATTTTCAAAAAGCTTATGGTTTAGCAATATTAGATTTAAAAAAAGATCTAATGATATTAAAAACTAAGAGAGAAAAAAAAGTATATAAAGCGGGTAAAAAACTCTATACAAGCAAATGCAATAAAGTAAATGTAATGCTCTTTAGTCATATTTCAAATTTAAAAGCTGAGTTAAAAAAAGAGTGTAAAATTGTTAAAGATAAAAAAATTCAAATGGTGGCTATTTATTTATGGGATATAGTAAAAGTAAATAAGAAGATGCTTACTAAAGAAATAATTAAAGCACCAAAAGGCACAGTATGTCCTATATGTGCTATGTTTGTTAATAAATATCCAAAATGGATAGCTATGATAGATGCGAATAAAAAACTATATTTTGATGGCGTGAAAGATATGATGAAATATATTTTTTCTCATAAGGAGGAGATAGATCAAGAAGATATTTATGTGACAGATTATTTTTTGACAACTAAAATTAAAGCAAAAGATGCGTATTTTGTATTTGGATCTAATGTATATGGTCCTATGGGAAATGAACTTGTACCTTTTACATCTCAAATTAGCGCTTATGCCTTTAAAAAAGACCATTTTGGAAAAAGAGTACTTGCTTTTTATGAGATTGATGAAGATGTTTTGGAAGAGATTGAGGAGTTTTAGTGTGTCTCTTAAGAAGAATAGCGGTGATTTTTTCTATTTTATTAATTGTAATTATTGTTGATTTAGTCAATTATAATTACCTAGAAAAAGAGGATGATATTAAAGAAATTTCTTCAAAAATGGTTGATATAATTCCAGCTTTTTCATTCACATCAAATGAATATAAAGATTTTGTATATGATAAATAAAAATTTTGTTGATTTTTCAATCATTTTACTTTTAAAAGATAAAAAAGAGTATTTGTTTAGTTTTTTTATATTTACATTTATTGTTTTTTTGGCAAGTTCTATTTTGTTTATATCAGATTCTATTAAATATGATTTATTTTTATCCTTAGATAAACAGCATCAAATTATAGTAAAAAATACAAAATCAGGTAGATATGCACCTTTAAGTGAAGATCATATTGATAGTATTTTACAAATTTCTGGAATAGATAATGTTATTGGTAAGGTTGATGGATATTATGATTTTGCTCAAGATAGAAGATACTTTCATATAGTAACTGATGAATCTTTAGAGGACAATAGTATGATTGTGTCTTCTGAGATTAAATCTATTTTGGAGGAATTTAAATATAGAGATAAATTTAACTTTTTAACTGAAGATGGAATTATTACTTTAGATATTGTAAAAACTATAAATTCAAATATTATCTCAAATGATGTTATTTTGGTAAATAGTGATATTGCTAGAAAAATTTTGGGTATGTATGATGATGAATACTCCTATTTAGATGTTCTTGTTCCTAATGACAACGAGATAGATTTTATTTCACTAAAGATAGTTGATTTATATCCCAATGTAAAAGTTAAAACTAAAAATGATTTAAAATCAGATTACGAGCATCTTTTTTACTATAAAGGAGGGATTTTTATGATTTTGTATATAGTCGCAATGATATCATTTTTTATACTTTTAAAAAATCAAATCTCTTCTGTGTTTGGTGAAAAAAAACGAGAGATTGCAATACTTAGAAGTATAGGTTTTGCTATAAAAGACATTATTTTTCTTAAATTTATTCAAAATAGTATAGTAGCTCTTTGTTCTTATTTTCTTGGTGTATTTTTAGCATATACTTTTGTATTCATTTTTGATGCTCCATTGCTGAAAAATATATTTTTAGGTAATGATGTCAACCAAATTATACTCACTCCAGTAGTAGATATTAAAACACTTTTTCTAATGTTTATATTTACTGTGATTCCTTTTTTAGCCTCTATTTTATTGCCTTCATGGAAAATAGCAGTAGAAGATATGAGTGAGGTAATAAAATGACATCAAAAATTTTAATAAGAAATTTATGGAAAATATATAATGAAAATAAACAGAATGAATTTTTTGCTCTTAAAGATGTAAATATAGAGATAAATAGTGGAGAAATTGTTATCATAAAAGGTATCAGTGGAAGTGGAAAAAGTACTCTACTTTCTCTTGTAGGGGCACTTAGCAAACCAAGCAAAGGTGATATATTAATAAACAGTCAAAATATTGCTAAGCTTCCTGATATATTTGCTTCAAAATATAGAAATAAAGAAGTTGGTTTTATATTTCAATCATTTAATTTGCTAGATGGATTAAGTGTTTATGATAATGTTAAAGCCACTTTAGTATTGAGCAAAATAAATCAAAATGATTTAAAAGAAAAAATTAATATTGCTTTACAATTGGCAAATATAGCTCATAAGTCTACGCAAATGGTTTGCAATTTAAGTGGAGGTGAAAAGCAAAGATGTGCAATTGCAAGAGCATTAGTTAATTCGCCTTCCATAATTTTAGCAGATGAACCTACAGCGAATTTAGATAGAGATAATTCTTTAATTTTTGTAAATATTTTAAGAAAATTTAAACAATTGAACAAAACTGTTATTGTTGCAACCCACGATACAATATTTGATAATCTGTCTTTTGTTGATAGGCGTATAAGCATAGTAGATGGGAAAATTGTTTAGTGTCTCTATTTTTATTGAATGATATAGTAGTTTTTATTTTTATTGAACTTGTTTTATTTGCATTAATGCTCGTTAGTGAAGTTTCTGTTTTAAAAGTCCTAAGATTTTGGGATTTTAATGCAACTACTACTGCGCAATACTCTTTAGAAAAAAGAAATTATTTGATCAATACAATGATATACTTTACAATAGTAGTAAAAATTATAATGTTTGTATTCTTTGTTAAATCTTTAGATGAACTCTCACCTTTAGTCCCAGGAGCTATGTGTGCTACAGGGGTTATTGGAGCAAATATGTACGGAAATATCTTGCTTCTATTTAAAATATTTATTCTATTTTTACTTGGCATTTGGATTATTGTTAATAAACTTGATTTAGAATCAAAAGTTTTCCCTTATATAAAAGAGAAGTATTATCTATTTAGTTTTATTTTCATTCTTATAAGTATAGAGTTTTGTTTAGAAATTCTTTATTTTATGAATATACCATTAAATGTGCCAGTCTTTTGTTGTAGTACAGTTTTTCAATTAGATAATTTACCCTTTGAATTAAATACATCAGGTTTATTGATAATATACTATTCACTTTTTTTTATTATATTGATATCATCTCTATATAAAAATAACATAGTTAGTTTTTTGGGGAATATATTATTTCTATTTACAGCGTATTATAGCGTTACATACTTTTTTGGTACATATATTTATGAATTACCAAATCATAAATGTCCATTTTGCATGTTGCAAAAAGAGTATTTTTATATAGGGTACTTTATTTGGTTTTCTCTTTTTATAGGTGTGTTTTTAGGAATATCTCCATATATCATTCAATCCATAATACTTAAAAAATATGATTACCTACATAAATATTGTATGTTTTTCACTACTCTTTTTGTCTGTTTATCTACATATTTTGTTGTTACGTATTATATTAAAAATGGAGTGTTTTTATGAAAAGATTACTTCCCTATTTGCTTTTAATTATATTGGGTATTTTTTTATATAACTATGCACAAAGCACTTCTGAAAATATATATTGTGTAAAGGGAAATACTAAAAAAGAGCCTTTACCTATAGAAGAGATTAAAAAAGATAAAAAAATTATATGTAGTGATTGTGGAATGATGGTAAAAATGCTTAACACTTCTGCTCAGGTAGTAACTCCAAGTGGAGAGACTTATTTTTTTGATGATGTAGGCTGCATGATTCGTTGGGTAGATAAAAATAGTTTTAAAAATGATGTTCAAATGTTTGTATTCGTTCCAGAATGTTCTTGTTATATAGATGCTTATGATGCGTGGTATATTAGAGATGGTATAACTCCAATTGGATATGGGGTTATTGCATATGGAACTTCAATGGGTGCACTCAGGAGTGATCTTACACGTTCAGATCAAGAGTATGGATTTAATAATTACAAAGAGAAAGATGCAGATAAAAGTATATATGAATTTGATGAAGTTAAGTTATATGTACTTAGAGGAGAAACTCTCCTTCATCCAATAATGAAGAAAATAATATTAAATAAATAATATATAAGTAAGTTAAATTTTATAAATAAAGAGTATAATCTAAAAAAAGTAATATTTATTTTACAAAATTGCAAAAGGTTTAGTTTTGATACTTGATACTTCTATTATTAGCCAGATGAAAATTCTTTGCGTTGAGGATGAACCTCAAGCTCTAGCACAACTTGAACTCTCTTTAGAAAGCTTTTGTAAAGAGCTTTACTGTGCCAAAGATGGTATGGATGCTCTGGAAGTTTTAAAAGAGAATGAAAT
>DQSS01000379.1 GCA_015663165.1 Arcobacter sp.
CTACAGATTATGGGTAGGTTATTTAATCTGGTCATAGTATTTATCATACTTTTATTTGCTACAGGGCTTACTATGGCGGTTGCTATGGGCGGACACCACGGGGCTTTAAAAACGTTGTTTTTGTCTAAAGAAATCATCTGGACTGTTATGGCAGTGAACTTTACCTTTATGTACATCAGACGGGCAAAAGCATGGAAGCTCTTTGAAAAAGGTGAGATAAAAGCAGCAAAAGCCAAAATGAAGTGGATGCCTAATGTACTTTTACCGTTGAACATAGTACTAGGTGTGGTTGCACTTTGGATGGGTGTGAGCCTTAGAGGGCTCTAAGAATGAGGAATGAGGAATTAGGAATTAGGAGTGAAGATTGTCTTTGCTTGTGTTCTTCTTCTGAATCTAGGGCATTATTGCTCAATAATTTCAGTATCGACTTTGTACAAAAGTCTGTAGTATATGATGAAGAACAGATTACAACTACTGTAGCCAAAGACTTTGTCTACACTGCAAGTAAAGGTAAGTTAGAAGCCGCGGTACGTGAGTTTGGGTTAGATATACCATTACTTTGTGCAGACACAGTCATCGCTGCACATGATGGAAGCATCTTACGTAAAGCCAAAGATGTAGAAGATGCTAGACGCATACTCAACATACAATCTGGTTCTACAATTTCCATCATCTCATCACTACATTACAAGTCAAAAACTTTAGCATTCTCAGACATCTCAGCCACACACTATCACTTCTCTACTTTTGAAGAAGAAGATTTGGAAGCGTATTTGGCGTCTGGGTTATGGCAAGGTAAAGCAGGGGGTTGTATGGTAGAAGGTTTTTGTAAGAAGTACATACGGTCTGTAGATGGTTATGAGAGTACGGCTATGGGTTTACAGGTTGAGTGTTTGTTGCCATGGATATAAAAAACATGTCAATTTGCCATGTTTTTGAGTAATTATTAAAAATAATAGTACACTAACTTAAAATTTAAAAGGAATTATAGTGATAAAGTTTTATTATCAGTTTTTTAAAAAAAACTATAAAGTAAAAATACAACAACTTATTACTGATATAACAAAACTTTTAAATTTAGAAGACATAAATATATGTGATGATTTTACTATGGATTTAGAGTTGAAATATAAATGTAACTTAACTGAAACACAATGGAATAGATTAAACCAACTGTATTTTACACTGGAGGCTAAGAAAGATATATTACCTACTATTTTAAAGAAGTTTATCAATAAAAACAAGATAGATAGAAAGTTTACTTTTGTAGATACTTTTGCAGGTTGTGGTGGGTTAAGTCTTGGTATGGAGTATGCAGGTTTTAATCCAGTTTTTGTGAATGAAATTGAGCCAAAATTTTTAGAAAGTTATTATTTTAATAGAGAGTTACCAGTAGAGAATTATTTTTGTGATGACATTAAAAAATTAGTTTTGAATTATAAGCTGTATAAACATTACTTCAATAATATAGACCTCTTGATTGGTGGACCACCTTGTCAAGGATTTTCAATGGCAAATAGGCAGCCAATAATTGATGACCCTAGAAATGAACTTTATAAATATTACTTGGAATTATTACATCTTATACAGCCAAAATTTTTTGTGATGGAGAATGTAAAAGGTATGATGAATAAGTCTGATGAAATAAAGAATGATTTTTTAAATAAAGTAGGAAATAATTATTCTATAGAAGTAGTCTTGTTGAATGCCAAAGATTATAATATTCCCCAAAACAGAGAAAGAGTTTTTGTAATAGGTAGTCGAGTTGAGAGTATTCAAGCATCAAACATAGTTTCTGATATCTTATCTAAAAAGGTAAGTAAAAATGTGTTACAAGATGCATTGGAAGGGTTGCCTTGTTTGCAACCTAAAAGAGTTAAAAATGCATCAAAATTAGAAAATAATGATATTGGTTTTAAGATAAAAAAGTTTGTCTATCCAGAAACGGAATATATGAATTTTATCAATAAAGAAACATCTTTCTACCTTTTTAACCATATTAATCGTTATAATAACGATAGAGATATTGAAATTTTTTCACGACTTCCACAGGGCGAAAATTCTCTTCATTCGTCTATTGCTGATATAATGCCTTATGCTAACAGGAATCATATGTTTAAAGATAAATATTTTAAACTTGATGAAAATAAAGTATCAAAGACTATTACCTCACACATGAAGCATGATTGCAATATGTATATACATCCTAGAGAATCAAGAGGATTAAGTCCTAGAGAAGCAGCAAGAATTCAAACTTTTCCAGACGATTTTGTATTTATGGGATCAAATAATAATTGGTATGCACAAATTGGTAATGCCGTACCTGTAAAACTTTCAGAAGTAATTGGGCGAAGTATATTTAAATATTTAGGAGAAACTAATGAATAATAAAACTTTAAAATATATAGATTTATTTTCTGGTATTGGAGGTTTTCGTAAAGCCTTAGAGCTTTTATCTGATGATTTAAATAGAGATATAGAATGTGTCGCTTTTTCTGAGATAGATAAGTACGCTGTAACATCGTATAAAGCAAATTATAATACAAAAGATGAGCTTGAGATTGGGGATATAGAGGAATTTGTAAAAGATAAGAAAAATATAGAAGAGCTAGCAGATTTTGATATGCTTTTTGGAGGTTTTCCTTGTCAACCTTTTAGTATGATGGGTAAACAATTGGGACTTAAAGATGATAGAGGAGGCTTATTCTTTTCTGTCATGAAGATTGTGAATATTAAAAAACCAAAATATATTTTGTTGGAGAATGTTAGAAATCTCTATACTCACGATAAAGGTATGACATACAAGCGACTCAAAACAGAACTTGAGTCACATGGATATAATGTTCAAGAAGATATTTTAAATACATCTAATTTTGGTTTGCCTCAACATAGACGTAGATTATACATTTTTGCGAGTAGAAATGACTTAGATAGTTCACGAATTAAATTTGATTCAAAATTAATTGAGGAACACTATAATCAGTTTAATAATAGAAGTATCAATACCTATAAAAATGTTATGGATGGGATTCTTGATATACAAGATGTAGATGCAAAATATTATTTATCTGAAAAAATAAAACCAACAATACTTTCTAATGGAACTAAAAATTTTAAATCTAACTCCAAAATAAATCAAATGATAGCAAGACCATTAACTGCAACGATGGTTAAAATGCATAGGGCTTGTCAAGATAATTACTATTCTCAAGAATTTCTTGATTGTGAGTGTCAAGAGAATTATTTAAAAAATGATTTTTCCAAAGATGAAGAAGCTACACATAAAATTCGTAAATTGACACCTTGGGAGACATTAAAATTACAAGGTTTTGATAAGGGCTTTTTTGTCAACTCTAGTGAAGCAGGTGTAAGTAATCATCAACTCTATAAACAAGCAGGTAATGCTGTTAGTGTCAATACGGTGTATACAGTATTAGATTATTTAATACAAAAGGAAGAATATGTTTTACAATCTTCATAGAAATGCAGTAATAGGTTATAAAAAATTATCACCCTCTGATTTGGGAACAAGCTCAACAAGTAATCAGACACATATTGGGTTATATGAGGATACATTAAATTTTATTACTAACTATTATCAAGAAGCTTCAGCACAATTAATTTATGGTACAAATATTTATGAAGCTATTTCTTTATTGGATCCGATAGAAAACCCAGATGGTTCTTTACGAAGCCCTAAGATTAGAATTGGTGAAGATGGAGATAATGCAGTAGCACGTATTGTTAGAGATATCACTAATGAAGACCCCAATGGTAATTGGTATTTATTGTGGTTTGGATTGGAAAATGAAGAGTTGGTATTTTTATTAATTAAAGAAAACTCAGATGATTATAATATGCTAATTCAGCAACGTGAAAATTTGGATAGTGGTCGTGTATATACTTCAGATAGAGACTTTGCTCAAATTATTCATTTTTTAAATACAAAAATAAACAGATTGAACTTTTCTTATTTCGAGGAACTAGAACTTTTATCCCAAGTTGCAGAAGGAACATTAACGACACGTCGTAAACCTAGAAGATATGATATTGAAAAAGCCCAAAAACTGTTTCAAGAGATAGGAAGAAAAGGTGAGGAAATAGTTAATGAGCATCTCAATAGATTACTATACTCCAGAGAAATACAAAGTTTTCAATGGATGAATCAGCATAGTGAATCTGGATTACCTTTTGATTTTGAAATACAGAGAAATGATGGAAATATTCTTTACTCTGATTCAAAAGCAACTTCATATAGATTTGAACAAAAAATGATTTTTTCATCTCAAGAATTACAATTTATAAATGAAAATAAAAATTATATGGTTCATAGAGTTTTTAACCTTAATGAAAATCCACAATTAAGAGTTTGTGAAAATATTGCGAACATTACAGATAATTTTCTACATAATTATGAAAAATTTAATATTATCACTCAAGAAGAAGATATCTATGTTAAAAGTATGAAAATTTCTGTACCTCCAACAAACAGATTATTGAATTTTTATGATGAAGCTATTTGATGTACGAAAACGAACTAAAAGCACTTAAAAAAGCAGGACGATTTAGAGAGCGTAAGGTCTTTGATGTGACTTTGGATGACTTGGCTTCTAATGATTATCTTGGTTTGTCTAGCAATAAAAAACAGTTTAAAAAAGCTGTGAAACTTGTTGATGAATATACGATTGTAAGTTCTAAAGCTAGTATGCTTGTAAATGGTTATCATCCTATACACAAAATCTTTGAACAAGAGATGGCGGAACAAAATGGCTTTGAAGAAGGGCTTGTGGTTGGGTCTGGGTATTTGGCAAATATGGCACTCATAGAAGCACTCGTACGTAAAG
>DQSS01000383.1 GCA_015663165.1 Arcobacter sp.
ACATATTATTTTTATGTTCTAAATAAAACAGTAGAACTTTTAAAGTCTAAGTTTAAAAATCTAAATATAGAAATTGTTAGAAATATTTAGGATGTAAATATATTTATTCATTTAAACCTATACCTCCTCCCGCATCGCTTTCACTTTTAATGATAAATCATTATATATATAAATTATGTTATAATAATATATTAAAGGTAAAGTATACGTTTATAACATAGTACTTAATTAAAAAATAAAATAATATTTATATAAAAGGTTTAAATAAATGTATTCTAATTCATTATTACAGAACAGTGAAAATTACATCTGCTTAATCAGACAAGGCATTAATTGAAAAAAATAATATCTATATTTTTGCTTATCTATACAACTTCATATGCTTCGCTTGTAGGAAATGGTTTTGTACAGCAAGATTTAAAAATACTTAATGAACTAGATATAGATAGTTCATTTATAACAGATCCAAATTTTCAGAAGTTTTATAAGAAATTTGTAAAAAGGTATGAAAGTACATATACTAAAAAATTAAATAAAGCAGAATTATTTATACCTCAGATTAAAATGGTACTTAAAAAAAATGAAATACCATCTGCCTTTTTATTTCTTGCTATGGCAGAATCTAATTTTATACTAAAAGCAAAGTCTCATAGAAAAGCTATGGGTGTATGGCAGTTTATACCTAGTACTAGTAAAATTTATGGTTTAAAAATAGATGATTATGTTGATGAAAGAATGGATATAATAAAGTCAACTCAAGCTGCAACTGAGTATTTAAACAGACTTCATAATTTATTTGACAAATGGTATCTTGCCGCATTATCTTATAACTGTGGAGAAGGTAGAGTAATAGAAGGTATTACACGAGCTACGCTTGATATGTACTGTAAAGATAACAATTGTAGAGCAAATAAAACTATAAGAAAATATAGAAGAACTATTAAAAACTATCAAGCTAAGAAAGTAAAGTTTAGAGAATTATATAAAATATATAAAGTAGTTAAAAATTGGGATTATAAGCCAGACATTGATGAACTTCTAATCACACAAAGAGGATTAAAAAGACAATATATACCAAAAGAAAGTAGAGATTATATTCAAAAGATTATTTCTTTAGCAATGATGAATAATAGTGATTATTTGATGAATGATGAGCATAACCATCTTTTAAATAGAGGAATATCAGCACCAATTGCAACCGTACAAGTAAAAGGTGGAATGTTATTGAAAAATATTGCTGAAGTTATTGGTGTATCTAAAAAAGAAATTATGTATTTAAATCCACATATTAAAAGAAATATAATACCACCTGCAGAAAAGGAATATGATATATACATACCATATTCTCAGCTTTCAAGATTTAATGCAAATATAAAATCTATAAGGCCAAATGTATTTGAGTTTCATATAGTAAAACGAGGAGAAAGTTTGTATAGTATTGGTAAGAAATACGGTGTAAAATATAAATATATTAAAAAATTTAATTTATTAAAAACTAATGTATTAAGTGTAAATCAATATTTAGTTATACCTATAGATCCAGATATTTATAAAAGACCTAAAAATTATACTATTAAAAGAGGTGATACTCTTGGCAAGATTGCAAGAAATTTTAATGTACCATTAGATAGAATTATAAGAGATAATAAATTAAAAACAAGCATGATAAGAATAGGGGATAAAATTGTTATCAAATTTAAATAAACTAATAATATTAAGCGTACTTGCACTATTTATAAGTGGATGTACAAAGAAATCATACAACTCATCATATTACCAATCGAAATCATATAAAAGTTCAAAAAAATACAAAAAAATACATAATCAAGAAATCAGAAACTCAAAAGCCATGCATAGAGCTACAATGCGTTCTTATGTAATAGCTGGAAAAAGATATAATCCTACTACTACTAAAATTGGTGCAATATATACAGGAATAGCTTCTTGGTATGGCCCAAATTTTCATGCAAAACTAACATCAAATGGTGAAATATATAATATGCATGCAGATACAGCAGCATCTAAAACTTTACCTATGAATACAATGGTAAAGGTTTACAACAAAGATAATGGAAAATATACAATTGTTCGTATAAATGATAGAGGACCTTTTGTAACAGGAAGGATAATTGACCTTTCTAATAAAGCTGCTCATAAAATTGATATGGTTAAAAAGGGAACTGCTAATATTAAAATTACAGTTATTGGATTTAATGGAAAAATTGCAAAAACGAAACAAGAAAGAACAGAGGTTGTTGCAACAACAAATTACTTTGTTCAAGTAGGTGCTTTTTCTAGTCTAGGTGGAGCTAAAAAAACACAAAGAAAATTTAATAAGCTAATTCTAGAAGGACAATATAACGCAATTATAAAGCAAACTATGATTGATGGTAAAAGATTAAATAGAGTTTGGGTAAGTGGATTTAGATCACAAGGTGAAGCCGAAGATTTTAAAAACGAAAATGGATTAAATACAGCTATGATAATAGCAAACTAAAGGAAATATTATGACTGAAATAAGTAGACAAACAAAAGAAACACAAATAGTATGTAAGTTAGATATAGAAAATAAATCGACTACATCTATAAATACAGGTGTTGGATTTTTTGATCATATGCTTGAAGCATTTTCTAAGCATAGTGGAATTTCTATAGATATTAGTTGTAATGGTGATACACATATAGATGATCACCATAGTGTAGAAGACTGTGGTATTGTTATAGGACAAGCACTTAAAAAAGAGATTTTTCCAATACAAGAAATCGAGCGATATGGAAATGCAGTTGTTGTTATGGATGAAGCTGCTGTTGAATGTGCTTTGGATTTATCTAATCGTCCTTATTTAGTTTATGAGAGTAATATTTTTGGGAAAGTTGGAACTTTTGATGTTGAACTTGCTGAAGAATTTTTTCATGCTGTTGTTTTAAATGCTGGTATTACTTGTCATTTAATAGAACAAAGAGGTAAAAATAAACATCATATTATTGAAGCTACATTTAAAGCTTTTGCAGTTGCTCTAAGACGAGCATTAGTTTCAAATACTAAAATAGGAATACCTAGTACAAAGGGTATTTTATAATGATAAAACTTCTTGTATTAGATGTAGACGGTACATTAACATCGGGAGATTTAACTTTTGATTCTAATGGTGTTGAATTTAAAACATTTAATGTAAAAGATGGTTTAGCAATAGCATCTTGGACAAAAAAGTTAAATTTAAAAGTAGCAATTATTACAGGAAGAAATAGCCCTATTGTTCAAAAAAGAGCAGAAGAGTTAGGCGTACAACATATATATCAAGGTGTACACAATAAAGATGAAATATTAGCAAATATATTAAAAGAAGAAAACTTAACTTTTGCAAATGTTGCTAGTATAGGAGATGATTTAAATGACTATAAAATGCTTAAAAAATCTGCATTATCATTTTGTCCAGCTGATGGGGTTAAAGAGATAAGAGAACTTGTAAATGTTGTATGTGTAAAAAATGGTGGAGCAGGTGCTGTACGAGAGATGATAGAATATATTTTAAAATATGAAGACAATGAGGATGTAATATTTAAATTATGGCAATAAATATATTTGTAGTGTCTATTATTGTGCTATCTATCTTTTTTACTAATATGAAAGTAGAAGAAAAAGTACAAAAAAGAGAATATGTAAATATACCACTAGTAGTTTTTGAAGATTCTATTATGTATGATATAAATGAAAAAGAGATTAGTAATATAGTCCAATCTAGACAAGCTCTAAATTATGAAGATAGAGATGAGTTATATGATGCTACAATTATCTCAAGAAATAATACTAATACATCAGATAATATAAATGCAGAATATATATTAAAGCAAAAAGGTATTTATAAGCTTTATCAAAATGTAAGCATATCTCAAGGTGAAAATATTACATTGATGAGTGATTATATTGAATATGATAGTATTAAAAAAATTGCAAAAAACAATGTTGAATTTTTATTAAGTTATAATGAAAGCGAATTAGCAGGTACAAACTTATATTTTGATGCAATAAATGAAATTATAAAAGCAAAAGATTCTCATTTCAAAATAAAACTAAAGGAAAAAACTAAATGAAAAAATTTATAATTATAATTTCTATTTTTATTAGTTTATTTGCACAAGAAACTGATGTAGATATACAAGCTGATTCATTTGTATCTAAACAAAAAGAAAATATTATTATTTTTACAGGTAATGTTTCTATGATAAAAGGTGAGGATACTTTAGTTTGTCAACAATTAATAGTACATACTCAACTTGAAGCAGATACAAATCAAACAGTAGCAAAACAATATATAGCCACAGGAAATGTTTCTTTTACTATAAGAAGACCCACTACTTTACTTATTGGGAAAGGAAAGAAAGTAAATTATGATATAAATAAACTTTTATACATAATTACAGGTGATGCCTATCTAGAAGATATAAATGCTTCAAAAACATTAAGTGGCGAAAAAATATATATAAACGAAAAAACTGGAAATACAAAAATTGAAGGTAAAAAAAATGAACCTGTAAGATTTAAGTTTAAAATGCAAAGTAGGGAAAAGAAATAATGAATATTGTAGAAGCAAGTTTTAAAGAATCAGCACAAAGTATTGAAGATTCACCAAGTCCAGATGTGGCAGAGATTGCATTTTTAGGAAGAAGTAATGTTGGAAAAAGTTCTCTTCTTAACTCTTTAACACAAAGAAAAGGACTTGCAAAGTCTTCTAGTACACCTGGAAAAACACAACTTATAAATTATTTTGATGTAAGATTTAAAGATAGAGAAAATAAAGAAGTAGATGATAGATATGCAAGATTTGTAGATCTTCCTGGATTTGGATATGCAAGAGTATCTAAATCTATAAAAAAAGATTGGCATAGAAATCTTACTGAGTTTTTAGAAAAAAGACCATCGTTGCAAATTTTTGTACATCTTATAGATTCAAGACATGTTGATTTAGAAATAGATAAAAGTGTTGATGAGTTTTTACACCACATTAAAAGAGGTGATCAACTAATAATAGATGTGTTTACTAAAACAGATAAGTTAAAACAAGCAGACTTACATAAACTCAGAGCTAAAAATCCAGAAGGTATATTTATATCAAACTTGAAAAAAAGAGGTATAGAAAAGCTTGAAAGTGCAATAGCTACATATTTATTTGGTGAAAATGCACCGGTATTACCTGAAATTGAAAATGAAAATGGATATGAAGAGTTTATAGACTAATGATCAGATTTGTAAAGCCAACTGTAAAAGATATATCTGCAATGCAAGAATTAGTTCTTGAAGATGTTGCAAATGGAAATATTCTAGTACGAAATGAATCAGAAATGGCTACAACAATTAGATCATATACTGTTGCATATAAAGATGAGGTATTAGTTGGATTCGTAGCTTTACATATACATACACCACTTTTAGCAGAGATTAGGTCTTTGGTTGTTTCTTCTGATTTAAGAGGGCAAGGAATAGGGCAAAAGCTTATTAGTCACTGTATCAATGAAGCTAAACAAATTGATATTAGTGAGCTTCTTGTACTTACTTATCAAGCAAAGTTATTTGAAAAGTTTGATTTTAAAATTATAGAAAAATCTACTATTCCAGATACAAAAATATGGGCAGATTGTATAAAGTGTAAGCATTTTCCAATTTGTGATGAAGTTGCACTTACTTTAAAAATATAAAATAAACTCTAACCTTCAAATAAAATTTTTATTTTATTGTCAATAAGTTCTAAATATAGTTCTTTGTTTCCTATAAATCTATATGACTTTGTATGATACTTTTCATACAATGTTATTTTGAACATATTTTTATCTAAATCATTTGGATATGGAATAATATTTATCTTAGAAAAGATTATAGTTTTTTCTTCATTTTTTGCAAAAACTCTTTTCTTATATCTTTTAAATTGTTTGATACCCGTACCATTTGATTTTTTAAACTCTCTGCTATAAAAAGAAAGATAATTATTTAAATTGCTTTCTCCCCACGCTTTTTTCCATGAAAACAGTTGAGCTAATACATTTGAAATATCTTCTTTTTTAACTTTGTCATTTTTATTATCTTTGATAATAAGTAATGATTTTTTCATATTTATTTTAGTATATAGTTCTTTTAAATTATCGTTATCTAAAGCTATGCAACCTTTTGTATAAGGGTCTCTTTTTTTATTTTCTGGTACTCCATGTATCCAAATACCAGAGCCTGTCTTTTTCTTTGATTTATCAAATTTATTTGGATAAGAAGTTACAAGTGCAAGTGGTCCATAAAATGGATCTAATTTTGTAAGTTTCCTAGTAAGTTTATAAGCACCAAGTGGAGTTTTTAAGTCTCCTTCTTTTTGCTTATTTCCTTCTTTTTCTCCTATGATTACACTTGAAGTATATAAAAGTTTGTTATTTGATTTTGTATCATATATAGATATATTTTGCATATTTTTTGTACAAACTAAGATAGTGTTTATAGATTCGTAGTATCCATTTGAAACATCTTTATTTTCTAAGAACTTATCCCAGTATGATTTTTTGCTTAGTGAGGCATTTAGTATTTTTTCAACTGCATTTATTCCATTTTCTCTATATATATCAACCAATGATGAATTTGAAAATAATGAAGATATAAATAGTATAGTAAGTATAAGGTATTTCACTGGCATGTCCCGTTTAAGATGTGTTATTGTATAATATTATACAATAACAAAACTTGCATTTTTGTATTGGTACTAAATGCATTACAAAAAGAGTACATTCCATTGAAGATTATTTTTATTTTTATATTTCTTACTACTGTTATATTTGCTAATACTGTACATAATGAGACATGGAAAAGAGGCGAATCTCTAATAACATTTTTAAACAAACAACATATTAGAAAAGATATATATTTTAATCTATCAAAAACAGATAAAGAACTTTGTTCAGAAATTGAAGCTGGTGTACCTTATCAGATAAGCTATACTAAAAATGAAAACCTATCGCACGTACTTATTCCTATAAGTGAAGAGATGCAAATACATATTTATAAAAATGAAGATAAATATGTATTAGAAATAATACCTATTATTTTTGAAACTGTTGAAAAAGTACTTACAATTAGTCTTGAAAATACACCTTATCAAGATATTATCAAAGTAAGTAAAAATAAAAAACTAGCAAATGAATTTGTAAGAACTTTTAAAAAGTCTGTAAACTTTAGAAGACTACACAAAGGTGATAAAATAGTTATGAAGTATATCCAAAAAATAAGAATGGGAAAATACTTTGGTTCACCACAAATTTTAGGTGCAATGCTAAAAATGAAATATAAAAAAACAAAATATATCTTTCAAAATCCAAATGATGGAAGATACTATGACGACAAAGCAAAAAGCTTAACAAGTGTATTTTTTAGATTACCTTTAAAATATAGAAGAATATCAAGTAAATTTACATATAAAAGATTTCATCCTATTTTAAAAAGATATATTGCTCACCTAGGAATAGACTATGCAGCACCAAGAGGTAGAAAGATATATGCAACAGCTGCTGGAAAAGTTATATTTAGAGGTAGAAAAGGTGGATATGGAAATACCATCATGATAAGACACTCTGGTGGATATAAATCTTTATATGCACATATGTGGAAATTTGCTTCAAGAGTGAAGAAAAATACTTGGGTAAAGCAAGGTACTTTTATAGGATATGTTGGTACAAGTGGAAGAAGTACTGGACCACATTTACACTTTGGATTGTATAAAAATGGTAGAGCTGTTAATCCTGCTAGGGTTATGAGCTATTCTAAAAAAACACTTTATGGTAAAAGTAGAAAATCATATATGGCACATGTAAAAAAAGTAAAAAAAATATTAGAAAGTAAACTCAAAATTACAGAAGACCAATACGCAATACAAAACTTTGATTTATCATATGACATAAATCACAATACAAAAAAAGATAAAGTGAATTAAAATGTCTTATGAAGAAACACTAGAATCTCTAAACAATTTTCACCCAAGTGATATAGCATATAAGCTAAAAAAGATAAAAAAAGAAGATGATGAACTTTTCTATAAACTTCTTCATGATATCAAAGATGATATTTTAGGGGAAGTACTTCTCGAGTTGCCAGAAAATATAAGAGATGATGCCTATAAAGCACTTTCTATTGAAGAATTAACTGAAGCTATTGATGAACTTGAAACTGATGATGCAACTGATATTATTAAAGATATTGAGGATTTTGATAAATCTAAGGCAAATGATATTCTTGATGGGCTTGATGAAGAAGATCAAGAAGAAATTAACTGGCTTAAAAAATATGAAGATGATGAAGCTGGTGCATCTATGCAAACAGAGCTTTTTTCAGCAAATATTGATGAAACTATAAGTATTGCTGTTAAAAGACTAAAAACTCTAAAAGATGAAGGTGAGTTAGAAAATATTCATCAAGTGTTTATTGTTGATGAAGATATTACTCTTCTAGCATCAATTTCACTAGAGGATTTAATCGTATATGACTTTTCACTTACCTTTAAAGAGATACTTCAAAATGAAGATAAATACTACAGCCCAAGATCAGTTCAAGCAAATGATGATATTTTGGAAGTTGTAAAATTATTTGAAGATTATGATTTATCTGTTGTTGCAGTTACTGGATATAAAAATAGACTAATAGGAAGAATTACATCTGATGATATTTTAGATGTAGTAGGACAAACAGCAACTGAACAGATGTATCAGTTAGCTGGGGTAAAAGATGAGTTCGAGCATGAAGATGACTTGATAAATACGAGTAAGAAAAGAGGTTATTGGCTATTTGTAAACTTATTTACTGCTATTTTAGCTTCTGTTGTTATTGGTGTCTTTGATGATGTTTTAAAAGAATTTATAGCCTTAGCAATACTTATGCCAATAGTTGCTTCAATGGGTGGAAATGCAGGAACACAAACACTAGCAGTTATGGTACGACAGTTAGCTTTAGGTGTTATTGATGATACAAATAAAAAAGATGCGGTTAAAAAAGAAGTATTTATTGCTATATTCAACGGTACTATATTTGCTATTATTTTAGGTACATTAACTGCCCTATGGTTTTCAAATATAATGCTTGGTGTTGTTATCTCTTCTTCTATGCTTATCTCAATGTTTTGTGCGGGACTGTTTGGTTCTCTGATTCCTTTAGTGCTAAAAAGAATGGATATAGACCCTGCTGTTGGTAGCTCTGTTGTTCTTACAACAGTAACTGATGTGGTTGGTTTCTTTAGTTTTCTAGGACTTGCAAAAATTCTTTTAATGTAATATGAATAACACAATATTTTACAAAGAATCAATAAAAGAATACGGTATCTCAGCTCAAGGTGTACACTGGAATAGTAAATATACTCAATACAAAAGATTTGAGATACTTACAAAATTTATCAAAAAAGATATCAAAACATCTGTAGTAGTTGATGCAGGATGTGGCTTTGCAGATTTATACAAATACCTAAAATCAAACAATAAATTGCCTTTAAAATATATAGGTATAGACTCAGAAGAAATTATGATAACACCAGCTACAAAACTACATCCAACCTTAGAACTATATGTAAAAGATATATTAAAAGATGAATTGATAGAAGCAGATTATTACATATGCTCAGGAGCTATGAATATACTAAAAAAAGAAGAAGTTTTTCTTTTTATAAAACAATGCTTTTTATATAGTAAAAAAGGCTTCATATTCAACTTTCTAAAAAGCCTAAGTTTTAACAATGTAAGTATAGAAGAAGTTTTAGAATATTGTAATACTTTAAGTTCCAATATCAAAATAAAAAATAACTATTTAGAAAATGATATAAGTATTATGATTGGGTCTATTACAGAATAATATAACTTTATTATAATATAAATGTAATATATTTGTAAATATTTTAAGTTTATCTTAAGTTTTAATTTAAGTCTAATGTGGTTATACTTTTAACAAAGGAAACCTAAACATGAAACTATTAAAAAAAACAATCCTACTAATCCTACTAATAAGTACAGCTTTAAGTGCAAACAAATCTTTAAACCTAAAAGGAGATATTTTTTCTTCGCAGGGTATTTTAACTTATAATATTCCTATAACTTTGCCTATAGGAAGTGGTGAGTTTACACCTTTACTTGATATCATGCATCAACAAACTATTTCAGATGCTTCAACTCTTGGAATATATCAGAGTTATCCAATATAAGTGAGTGTGCTTTAAATGAAAACAATGAGAGTGTATATTGTTTGGATGGACAAGAGTTGATACTAAATCAAGATAGTAATAACACATATACAACTAAAATATCAGAGTATTCAAAAATAGTAAAAAACAATAACGCAAGTGATGGATTTACAGTATATTCCAAAAATGGAAATATAACACAATATCTACCTTTTAACTCAATATACTTAAGAACAAAGATTACAAATAGATTTAATCAGTCTATAAACTATAACTATAATAAAAGTAATGCAGAAACATACCTTCTAAATATACAATACGCAAACAATCAAGTAAACTTTACTTATGAAACAAAAAAAGATACTGTTGTATCATATGATGAAAATGAGATAATTATATTTTCACAAAGAATAAAAACTATAGATATATTATCTGATAATAAAAAGTTATTTACATACAACTTAAAATATGCACATCAAGATAGTAAAATAGATGTATCAAGATTGATAAATATTACTAAGTGTGTAGATAAAGAGTGCTTGGAACCTTTAGAGATCACTTGGGGAAGTGGTGAAGATAACTTAAATATAGTTTCTATAAATGATTCATTTGACAATACTACAAATATATCTTATACATCATATAAAGATGGTAATACCTCAAAAAGAGTTGTTCAAAATATACAAGGAGAAAATATTGATATCTCTTATTCTTATGAAAACCTAAAAAATGGTGTGTTTGAAAAAGTAAGCACTATAAATAATATAAATAATTTGAAAACAACAGATGAATATAAAAGTAACTATCCATTTGTAGGATTTAAATATGCTACTAAATCTTACATAGATGATGAACTTATCTCAAATACAAGTACAGAATATAGCTCATCAATATATAACAATATTTATAAAATACAAACTCCAAAAAGAACAATAAGTAGTTATGTAAATGGAACTTTAGTAAGTACAAATACTATTAAAAACATATCTTATGATGAATATGGAAATATCTTAGAAAGTACAAATACCCTTATAGATGAAACTTCAAACAAAGAGTTTGTAAAAACAATAGTAAATAAATACTCAAATGACACTAGCAATTGGCAAATAAATAAGTTGATAAATACACAAACAACAACTATAAGCCCAACTAATACAAAAGTAAATACTATAGCGTACACTTATGATGACAGTACAGGTGCCTTACAAAGTAAAATAGTAGAACCAAATGATACAAAAGCAATAACACAAAGCTATATTTATGATATCTATGGAAACATATTGAGTCAAACTATAAGTAGCTTGGTTCAAGAAGATATAAAAACTTCATATTCTTATGATACTTTAGGTAAATTCTTTTTACAAGAAACCAATGCCTTAGGTCATATAAGTTCAAATACTTATAATGCCTTTGGATATGTACTAAGCAATACAAACAGCAATGGCTTAAAAACTACATATGAGTATGGTATCTTTGGAAATAAAATCAAAGAAATTCAAATAAATGGAGTAGTTACTACATATGATTATATCTTTGAAAATACATATGGAGCATTTTATAAAGTTATAACAAAACAAAATGGATTGTTTCCAAAAACGACATATATAAATAAACAAAACCAAATCATAAAAACTATAACTCTAAACTTTAAAGGAGAAGAGGTCTATGTAGATACTTTCTATGATAAGCAAGGAAATATTATAAAACAATCTTTGCCATATGATAGTACACAAACACCAACATATATACTAGTATCATATGATAAATATAATAGAATCATAAAAAAACAAAGACAAATAGATAACACTCTTGAAACTATAGAAACTATAAGTTATGATATATTAAGTACAAGTACCACAAATGCAAACAATCAAGTAAAAACTACTATTTTTAATATACATGGAAATCCACTAAAAGTTATAGAAGAGTTAGATACAAGTATAAGTTATGAATATGATGCTCTAAATCAACTAATAAAAACTATTGATAGTAAAAACAATGAGATAGTATTGAGATATGATATATTTGGAAATAAGATTTATCAAGATGACCCAGATATGGGAATCTATACTTATGAATACAATATATTTAATCAAATCATAAAACAAACAAATAGTGCAAATCAAATTACAACTTATACTTACGATAAACTCCAAAGAAAGATATCTCAAAATATCTCAGGAGATATATCGACTTGGAAATATGATACTTCTAAGCTAGGATTGTTAAATAGTGAAGAGAAAGAAAACTATAAAAGAGTATATGTATACGATAGCTTATCAAGACTAAAAGAAACAACAACAACTATAGATAACAACACCTTCACAAAATCCTTTACCTACGATAGCCTTGGAAGATTAGATACAAAAACTCTTCCAAATAACTTCAATATAACAAACGAATACGGATACCTAAGTGCAGTAAAATCTCCAAAAAGTCAAATAGGTGATTTTAATGAGGGTTATTTGGATGAGTTGCTGTTAAATGGAATAGCTTCTTCTGATATTAAAGCTAGTGATTATTCTATATCTGAATTAGATGTATTAAAAAAAGAAAAAGAAAAAGAAATATTAATTGATGATGTATTAAATAAAATATCTTCTGTAAAAACAAAGTATGAGCGACTAGAGAGAACATACTTGTGTGCTTACTCTCGAATATTAGAATTGATAAACAATACAGAAGATAGTTTAAATAAAGGTCGATATATTGAACAATCTAAGAATTTTATACATACTTATACTCATAACGGGCGTATGGTTAGAATAATAAATGAAGTAATAGAAAATGAAAACTATGGATTATTATTAGGACAAAATATATTTAATGAATATGAAAGTATGATAAATGATAAAATCTTTAGAATATTAGAAATAGAGGATATATTTAAAAATAATATAAAGCGTAATAATAGCTATATTACAAATCAAATAAATATTAAAAAAAGAACATTAAAAGCAAGTCAATATTTTAAACTTGCTTCTGTATATATTGAATATTTTTGGAAAATATCTTATTATAAAAGTAAAAGTCAAAATTTAGAAGAATTTAGGGAGTATATGAAAACTGCTTTACAAAATTCAGAAAATGCTATTAATCATTATAATAAGGTAATTGCACGATATACAGAATCTATCAAAAATATAAAAGATGATGATGAAAAAAAGAAATTATTCCAAAAACGAAAAGCATATGAAGAATATAGATTAAAAGGATATGAAAAGTCTTATTCAAAAGTATTTGTAATAAATCAAATACTAAGTGAAGAAGTTAGAAATAACGATTCTATAAATCTTTTCAATAGTAATAGACATGTAATAATAGAAAAATATACCAAAAAAGCAAAAGACTTTAATCTTGAAACCAATCAATTACTTGAAGAATTATATTCTGATGTTTCAAATACTGAATCTATTGCTGAAGCCCTAAAACCAACATACCAAACAATGATAGACAATAACAACTATAATTATTTTTATAAAGTAATAAGCCAAGATAACCAAAACAGAATCACTTCATATACTTCAAGTAATGGACTTGTAACAAACAATGACTATTCTTCTCTAGGAGTATTAAGAGAAACATCAACAGGATTTACACAAGAAAACACAATCAGAAAACTAACATATGAATATGATGATTTAGATAATGTAACATATAGAAAAGACCATAACTTAAATGTCACTCAAAATTTCACATATGACAATCTAAACCGTATCACAAAAGCATACACAGATACAGCAAACTCATCAGATACTATGGAGTACAGATATGACACCTTAGGAAATATAATCTATAAGTCAGATATAGGAATATATACATACAGTAGTACAAGCCCACACCAAGTAATAAAAGCAGGTAATAAAACATTCACTTATGATATACTAGGAAACATGATAAAAAACAACAACCAAACCCTAACATAC
>DQSS01000235.1 GCA_015663165.1 Arcobacter sp.
ATTCCATTTTGCATTTGGAGTAACAACCATAACTTCATGTGATGATCCTAGCCATTTTGCTGCAAATGTTGCAGTTGTGTGTCCAGCAACACCTCCACCTAAAACAATAAGTCTTGCCATAAGTATTCCTTAAATTTTTATTAACTATTTGTTATACATAATATACATAATAATTTACGAATAGTATAGTAACTTAAAAATTAAAGTTATCTTAATCTTATATAATATTTCATTATAATTAATATTAAACTAATCTGAATAAAAATATTATAACTTTAGATTATAAATAATATTATATTTATTCTTAAAATATTAAGTTACATCTTATTAGTTATTAGTTAGAATTTATCAAATTAAATTTAAGGAAACTCAAAATGACTGAAAATTGGGACATAAACAAGGATTTAGAGCAGTTAGATGCTATACTAAAGGATCAAGGTATTTCAAGAAGAGATGCAATGAAAATGATGGGGCTTGGTGGAGCTGCATTTATGGTAGGTGGAACTGAAGCTGAAGCTGCAACAACATTAAATGCTAGTTCTGCGACCGGACATATTGTTATTGTTGGTGGTGGACTTGCTGGTATGAGTACTGCTGCAAGATTAAGAAATAGCGCATCAAGCGTTAAAATTACTGTTATTGAGCCAGAAGCTGATTCTGTTTCTTACCAACCAGGTCAGACTCTTGTAGGTGCTGGTCTTTGGGAAAAAAGTGATATCGTTTATAAAAGAGATGAGCATACTCCTTCTGATGTTACAGTTGTAAAAGAAAAAGCTGTAACATTTGATCCTAAGAACAATAGTCTTACAACAGACAAAGGTACTACAGTTAAATATGATGCTTTAATTATTGCTGCTGGTGTTAAACTTAACTATGGTGCAATTAAAGGTTTAGAAGAAGTTGGTGAATTATATTCTTCAGGAAATAATACAGCTGCAGTTTCTGCTATGAATGCTATAGGTGTTTCTTCAATCTATACAGCTGATGGCGCTGTTCAAACTTGGAAAAATATGTCTAAATTTGTATCTGATGCTAAAGGTGGCAAAAAAGTTAAAGGTGTATTTACACATCCTAATACACCAATTAAATGTGGTGGAGCTCCAAAGAAAATAATGTACCTTACAAACGCTAGATTAAATGAAGCTGGAGCAGCTGCAAGAGCAAATGCTGATATCCATTTCTATCCAAATAGTGGTGGTATGTTCGGAATTAAGAATTACCATACTGCAATTGTAAATCAATTTGAAGCAAGAGAAATGAAATATTCTTATAAACATAACTTAGTAGAAATTAAAAATGGTGTTGCTATTTTTGATAATCATGGTACTAAAAAAGGTGCTTATGATAAAGATTTAGAAGAATATGAGATGATCAAAACTCATAAAAGAGTTGAAGCTGAATTTGACTTCTTACATGTAACTCCTCCTATGAAAGCTCCAGATGAGATTGGAAAATCTGCAATTGGTTCTAAAAAAGGTTGGGTTCCAGTAAATAAAGAAACTTTACAACATGTTAAATTTAACAACGTATTTGCACTTGGTGATATTGCTGCTATTCCTATGGGTAAAACTGGTGGATCTGCAAGAAAACAATATAAAGTTGTTGTAAACAATGTACTTTCTGTTTTAGAGTCTGGTAAAATTCCAGCATCTAATACAAAATATGAAGGTTATACAGTATGTCCACTAATTACTGATATTGGTACTGTTATGTTAGCTGAATTTAACTGGGCTTCTAAGAAAACTGGTGATGGTTCAAATGCAGCAATGATTTCATTTATGGATCCTACAAAAGAAAGATATATCTGGTGGTTATTAAAGTTCTATTTACTTAAACCTATGACAATCAAAGGAATGTTATCAGGTAGAGCATAGTCTTTACGCAGATAACTTCTAAAAGCCCTAGACCATTTTTGGTTTAGGGCTTTTTTATTGTATATACTATAAAATGTAGCAAAATTATTAAAAAGGTTTAAAATGAAAAAAGAATTAATTATATTTACAGGTTTATTTTTATTTTTAGCAATAGGTATGCATTTTGCTCAATGGGTAGATCATCCAATAGAACATATGATGAATTTAGAGCATGGTGGAGCTTTTGGAGTTCCTGGTTTTGCACATCCATTTGTATTTACTTTTATAGTATATATTATTGTTGCAATTCCAAGAGGTGTATCTAAGTTATTTTCAAAAAAAGACAAATAAGTTACAAATAGTAAAACGACTTTATAATATTAAGTAGTTTTATAATTTTATAATTTTATCTTAGATACAATAATACAAATTATAAGGAGATGATATGAAATTATTATTAAAATTACTGCTTGTTGGTGCAGTTGCACTTACAATTGGAACTACTACAGCTTCTGCAAATGCTACTAAAGGTCAAAAGCTTTTTGTTAAAAAGTTAAAAGATTCGTGTGGATTCACAGGCGCAATTATGGCTGGTAAACACTCTCAAGACGAATGGGAAGCTTTAAACGACGATGGTAAACTTGAAGGTGAAATCTTAAAACTTTGTCCAAAAAAAGGTGATGTAAAAGATAAATTTTTACCTCATTACTATGACTTCTTCTATAAATATGCAAATGATTCAGGAAATGTTCCTTCTTGTTAATATAAGAAAATATCTAAAAAAGGTTGGTTAGAAATAATCAACCTTTTTTAGTGTCAAATTTACTAATAACATACATTTAATTAATAGCATTTATAATAAAAAATCTACTATCATAATTCTTAATAATTATATTTATAAGAAAATTTAATATTACATTAAGTTACTTAACAGCCTAAATATTTTAAAATTTAATCATAATAAAAAAGGTTTAAAATGAAGAAAATAATCGCATTATCATCAATTGTAGCACTTGCTACAGTTGGATTTGCTTCAACTAATGTTGAAACAAGACTAGAAATTATGGAAAATAAAATTTCTAAATTAGAAAAAAAGCTTATAAAAGCAAATAAGAAATTAAATAAAGTTAAAGCACATGATGCAGGAGATAATATCAAATGGGATGTTGATTTTAGAACATCAGTAGACAGACTTTCTTATGACCATGCAAGTGGAAAAGAAAGTAAAAATGGTTCATTAATGACAAATAGACTATTACTTGGAATGAAGTTTCAAGCAGATGAAAATGTTTTATTTTATGGAACACTTGGATATAACAAAGCATATGGTGATACAATGAATCATTCACAATCAAATACAAATCCAGGTTATGCAAATTTTGATTGGGTAACAAATGAAAATGCAACAGATAATACAGTAAAAGTTAAAGAAGCATACTGGATGTATATGAATAATACTTTTATGGGAAAAGATATTCCTTGGACAGCATCAGTTGGAAGAAGACCAAGTACTGGTGGATTAGGTATAAACTTTAGAGAAGGTGATCAAAGAAAATCAGCTTTAGCACATACGGTAAAT
>DQSS01000179.1 GCA_015663165.1 Arcobacter sp.
GGGGAAAGCTTTTGACTTTTCTCCCCTTTTTTATATTCTTTTGTAAGTTTTTATTACTTTTTAAATACTCTTTTAAAGATACTATTTACATTTTTAGTATAATAATCAAAGTTGAAACATTCTCTTATCTCTTTTTCACTTAATGATTTTCTTAATTCTTTATCATCTAATAGATGTTGTAAGTATAAAGATTCACCTTTATCATTAGTAGTCTTTTTACCTTCTTGAATTTGTTCCCATACTTTCATAGCATTTCTTTGAACAATTCTATATGCATCTTCTCTGCTTACACCTTTAATTGGTAATTCAAGTAATACTCTTTGAGAAAATACTAATCCACCAGTTAAGTTTAGGTTTTTCATCATATTTTCTGGCATAACTGTTAAGTTTGCTATTACATTGTTCATTCTATGTAACATAAAGTCAGTTGTGATAAATGCATCTGGTAACCAGAACCTTTCATTTGATGAGTGAGAGATATCTCTTTCATGCCATAAAGCTACATTTTCCATTGCGGGAACTGCAAATGATCTTATTGTTCTTGCTAATCCTGTAATGTTTTCTGTTAGAATTGGATTTCTTTTATGTGGCATAGCAGAAGATCCTTTTTGACCTTTTGCAAAATATTCTTCACACTCATATACTTCTGTTCTTTGAAGGTGTCTAACTTGAACTGCAAATTTTTCAATTGTAGATGCCATACAAGCTAAAGCTGTTGCAAGTCTTGCATATCTATCTCTATGTACTACTTGATTTGAACAAGGCTCTGGTTTAAGTCCTAATTCTTTCATAGCATATTCTTCAAGTTTAAGTGGAGCATGAGCAAAGTTACCCATAGCACCAGAGATTTGACCTACAGAGATAACCTTTTGAGTTTCTTTTAAGTTCACAAGGTGTCTTTTCATCTCATCATACCATACAGCTAAAGTAAGACCAAAAGTGATAGGCTCTCCATGAATTCCATGAGATCTTCCAACCATAAGAGTCATTTTATGCTCTTTTGCTCTTTTTTTAATAGACTTCATAAGCATCTTAACATCTTTGATAATGATTTTAAGAGAATCTCTAATTTGAAGTGCAACACCAGTATCAACGGCATCTGAAGAAGTCATACCATAATGGAACCATCTTGATTCATCACCTAAAGATTCAGATACACTTGTATTAAAGGCAATTAAATCATGCTTTGTAACAGCTTCAATCTCTTCAATTCTTTCAACTGAAAAAGTTGCATTTTTAACTATCTTTTTACAATCTTCATCAGGAATAAGTCCAAGTTTATTCCAAGCTTTTACTGCTGCTTTTTCTACTTCTAACCATGCTGCGTATCGTGCTTGTTGTGTCCAGTGTTGACTCATCTCTTCTCGTGCGTATCTTTCAACCATTTTAAATCCTATTTATTTATTATATTTGTATTATAGCTAATTGTTACAAAAGATATAATTATGCAATTTTATATGTCAGCTTTATCTCTTGGAAACAAGCATTGTCTCCATATTCGCTTACCACATCTGGAGTTAGATAATTTGCATCTTTATTTCCTGCATATATTAGTATGGCTTTAGGATAGAGACTATTATCATTTTTTACTCTTATTTCTATACTTCCTATATTTGAACTTAATATTATTTTTTGTTCATCTTTTAAATTTAAACTTGGATGTACATATGCATATTCATCATATTTAAACTGTGAGTTTATTGTATTTTTTGATTTTGATGCTAATAAATAGTATTCATCTTCTTTCATACTTAATAAGTCTACATTTTTAGTTTCTTTAATTGTAAACTTTATTTTTAATCTTTCATTTACTTTTTCTTTAAAACAATCTAGGTATTCATCTTCATTTAATAGCTTTTCAAAGTTAAATGCATCCATTAGATACGATGTTAGTTCGTATTCACTTACTGCTGTATCATTTTCTTCACATACTTCACACGGCATAACCTCATCGTGAGCATAAGATAATCTTACATCTTTTTTTTGTAAGAAAGTTTTTGCAGGAATGATAATATCTGCATATACAGATGTTTCATTTTGAGTTGTACCCATATATATGACAAATGTTTTTTTAAGTCCTTCAATTACTTTTTTAGTATTTGGGGCAGATATTGCAGGATTTGCACCGTGAATAAATATTATATCAAAAGCTCCAAAATCTACATTTGGATATGAAGTTGTATTTGTAGGTGTTGTTTCTAATTTATTGTTAAAAGGGTGGGTACTATTTCCTAGATACCATACTCCTCCATTGTTTTCTTTAAATACTCCAAGGGCATCAAAGAATTTTTCCATTTCATGAATGATTGTTGCTCCTTCAAAATATTTTTGTGCTCCAAGTCCTAACATAACTGCTACTTTTTTATTTCGTAGTAGGTTTATTGTTTTGTCTATTTGTTCTTGATTGATATTTAACTCTTCAAGTCTTTTTAGCTCTACTTTTTTACCTTTTAATGCATCCATTAAAACTAAAGATAATTGATAGTCACCTTTTGGTGGAATTTGAAAGAAAACTTCTGCCTCTTTGGCAATACTTGTTTCTAATGGATCAATTACTATCATTGGCTTATCTTTTACCAGCTCATATATATGTCGTGACGTATCTTTGAAGTTTCTTCCCCAGACAATAACAACATCACTATTTATTGCATTTTGAGTAGGTGGATTGATAGAATGTACTCTTCCCATTTCTATTCCAGCTTCTCCTGAACTTTCACAAATACTACCCATTGCAAATGTAGCTTTTATAGATTCGAAAAACTTTTTAGGAATATGTTGCATCACTCCCATATTTCCACTACCTTTATAATAGAGTACTTTTTTATTCTTTTCTTTAAACTTTAAAACAACATCTTCTAGTATTTTAGGAATATTAGATGAGCTTAATGTTTCTTCATTTTGTAAATAAGCAAATAGCTTACAAAGCTTTCCATTTGTAATACCGTTTTTACTTGGCTTACACTTTTCATCTTTATATTCTATCCTACAAGCATCATAACAATCAAGTGGACAAGCAGTATGTTTCAGGCTCATAAAAAATTCCTTTTATAGTTAATAAATTTATTATATCATACTAAAAGAGTATTTATTGTAGAGTTCGATTAATAAATTAACTTAGGTAAAGTATGACAAATATAGCAATTTTTGCATCTCATAATGGTAGTGGATTTGAAGCATTATATGAAGCTTCTAAAAACAATATCTTAGATATAAATATATCTTTAATAATATCAAGCAATAGTAGTGCTGGCATACTTACTAAAGCAAAAAATCTAAATATAAATAATCATATTGTAAATACTGATATATGTGAAGATGTTGATGCCCAACTTACAAAGTTACTAAAGAGTAATAACTGTGAATATATATTCCTTTCAGGCTATATGAAAAAAGTATCTCCTATTATTACAAATAATTTTAAAGTTATCAACTCACATCCATCATTACTACCTTCTTATGGTGGAGCTGGTATGTATGGAAAATATGTACATGAAGCCGTTATAAAAAACAATGAAAAGATTTCTGGAGTTACAATCCATGAAGTAAATGAAAACTATGATGAAGGAAAAATAATCTTTCAACAAAGTTTAAATATAATACCTACAGATACAGCAATCATCTTAGAACAAAAGATTAAAGCTTTAGAAAAAGTAGCTATAGTTGAAGGATTTAAATTATGTTTGAAATAGCAGAATATATTGGAATCATTGCATTTGCAATAAGTGGATTTTTTATAGCAACTCGTAATCATCTTGATTTACTTGGTATTTTAATATCTGTATTTCTTACTGCTCTTGGCGGTGGAATTATGAGAGATATTGCAGTTGATATTACTCCTTATACTTTTTCAAATAACTTACCTGCTCTTATAATCTTAACTGTTATGATTTTGATGATTTTATTTAAATTTCATAAAAAAGATTCTATAGAAAACAAACCGCTTTTTATACTTAGTGATTCTATTGGTTTAATGTCATTTAGTATTACAGGTGCTTTAATAGCAATAGAACACAACTTTAATATCACAGGTGTTTTAGCACTTTCTTTTATAACAGCTGTTGGGGGAGGAATAGCAAGAGACGTTATCATCAACCAAGTGCCATTTGTATTTAAGACAGGATTTTATGGAACTATTTCATTACTTGTAGGATTGTGTTTGTATCTTTTAAATTTAGTAGATTTTATAAACTATTTATCTTTAGGGATTATTTTTATCACAGGTGTTGCTCTTAGGGTTATTGCATATTATAAAAAATGGTCTATACCATTAGTTTAAAAGGATTTTAATTTGCCATTTGTTTTAAAAAAATTTCCTAGTATAAAGGGTAAAAAAATACAACTTTTTTTACTAAATGAAGTAGGACTTACTATGAGTGTATCTCAAAAATTACTTGCAAAAGGTAGAGTTTTTGATGAAAATGGAACAAGATTACAAAATGGTCAAACTCTAAAAGGTGAGTTTGTAAGTGTTGCTGTTTTTGAAGGGCAGACAAGGGGATTAAACCCACTTTTCAATACTAAAGATTTTGCTATCTTTGATAAACCATCGGGAATAATGGTACACCCTACATCTAAAGATACACAATACTCACTTTTGGATGAGATTAGATATCACTTTGGAGATACTGCAAATCTTGCTCATCGTATAGATATGGAAACTTCTGGACTTGTATTAGTTACTAAAAATAAAATAAGTGACATATATCTAAAAACAATGTTTGAAGATAAAAAATATAAAAAGATTTATCATGCCTTAGTAAAAGGAGAGATAAAAGATAAGATTACTATCGCTACTCCCATAACTAAAGATGGTGGGAAAATTGGCGTAAAGATGAAAATATCAAGTAATGGAAAAGAATCTAAAACAATAATAACACCACTAAGCTACAACATACAAACAAATCAAACATTAGTTCAAGCAAGCCCACTTACAGGAAGACAACATCAAATAAGAATACATTTACATAGTATAGGACATACAATAGTAGGTGACCCTATATATGGAGTTGATGAAAATATCGCAGATGATTATTTATGTAAAAGATTAAGTGATGAAAATAGAATGAAATATATAGGTCACAGTAGACTTATGCTTCATGCTTTAAACTTAGAGTTTGAATATGATGATGTTGCTTACAATATTTATTCTAAACAATCATTTATGATATAATCTCAAAATAAAATATCTAAAATAATTTTAATTATCACTTCACTTTTTACTCTTCTTGCACAAGCACATAGTCAAACAAACACTAACACTATTATATACCATGGTAGGGAAAAAGTATTTATACTTTAAAGTAGTATTTAGTAGTCAATAAGGACTTTTATACTATTCTTATATAACTAAAATAGGAGGTTAGACTATATGTCAAATATTGCAGTAATTGGAGCAGGTAAATGGGGTCAAGCTTTACATTTTGCGCTAAGCCAAAATAATAATGTTTTAATAACATCTAGAAGTAAAAAAGATATCAATAACTTTGTAAGCTTAGAAGAAGCATTAAATTGTGAATATATAATCATAGCTATTCCTGCACAAAGTATAAGACAATGGCTAAAAGATAATTTTGTTTTCAAAAATCAAAAGATTTTAGTAGCAGCAAAAGGGATTGAAGCCTCAACAGGAGCTTTTCTAAAAGAGATATATGAAGAGTTTGTTCCATCTTCAAATCTTGGATTTATTTCGGGCCCATCTTTTGCAACTGAAGTTATGAAAGGTCTTCCAACTGCTTTAGTTTTAAATTCTACCTCCAAAAATCTTTATGATGAATTTTATAAATTTTTTCCAAACTTTATCAAAACATATTATAGCAATGATGTAATAGGTGCAGAGATTGCAGGAGCATATAAAAATGTACTTGCAATTGCAAGTGGTATATGTAATGGACTAGATTTAGGGCAAAATGCACAAGCGAGTCTTATATCTCGAGGATTGATTGAGATGGAAAGATTTGCACAAAATTTTGGAGAAACTTCTAAAGAAACATTTATGGGATTAAGTGGAGCAGGTGATCTTTTTCTTACCGCATCATCAACTATGAGTAGAAATTTTAGAGTAGGACTAGGACTTTCCCAAAATAAATCTATTGAAGATATATTAGAAGAATTAGGCGAAGTAGCAGAAGGGGTTAAAACTAGTGAAGCAGTTTATAATTTATGTAAAAAACACAATATTTACGCACCAATTGCAAATGAAGTTAAGCTAATAATTGATGGGAAAAATCCAAAATTAAGCTTAAGCGACTTATTAAAAAACTAAGGATAACTATGAAAAAAATTATATTAATACTGGCATCTTTTATAATAGCTTTGCTTTTTCAAGCGTGTGCTGCTCAAACTTTGATTGAAAAAAGAAATTTAGAAGTAAGTACTAAAATGAGTGACTCAATATTTTTAGATCCTGTGTCTCCTGATGAAAAAATTATTTATATAAAAGTTAGAAATACAACAGATAAAGAGATAGATATTCAAACTAAATTAGTTGATTCTTTTAAAAATAATGGTTTTATTATTACCAATGATCCTAAAGAGGCAAATTTTATGGTTCAAGCTAATTTATTGCAAATTGGAAAATCAACTTCTAGAAATGTAAAAAGTGCACTAAATAGTGCTTTTGGTGGAGCTATGATTGGTGTAGGGGTAGCTTCTGTTTCAAACTCAAATGTTAGTGGTGGTGGCTTAATTGGTGCAGCCATTGGATTTGCAGCTGAAACAATGATAAAAGATATTTATATTACTATGATTACAGATGTTGAAATTAGACAACGTGCATTAGAAAATGAAACTATAAGTGAGCACTCAAAACTTATTAGTAAGCAAGGTACATCTGGAAAAGATGAACAAATAATAAGAACTAAAAATGTGCAATGGAAAAAATATAGAACAAGAGTAGTAAGCGTAGCAAATCAAGTAAATTTAAACTTCAAAGAAGCCCAACCTGAACTAGTGAAAGCTCTAGTAAAATCTATATCTGGAATTATATAGACTATTTAAAAGTTATTTAGTCTAGCTTCTACATCTATATTTGTAAACGATACAAATTCTTCTTTTTTGTATTGTTCTACGGCTACTCTTCCTATCATTGCAGCATTGTCACTACAAAATTGTAAATCACTTAAAATCAACTCTGCTTTAAATTCATTACATAATTTTTGTACTTTTTCTCTCAAGTGAATATTTGCACTTGCTCCTCCTACAATTGCTACGGTTGATGGATTTGAAGTTTTGAAGTATTTTTTCAATTTCATTAGTATATGTTCTGCTGCTGTTTTTTGAAATGATGCACATATATTTTGTATCGTATCTATATCCAAAGTTTGGCTCTTTTGTTCTTCTTGTTCTTTTAAAATTGCAACTCTTACGGCATTTTTTAGTCCTGAAAAACTATATTCTATATTTGGTGATTGTCTAAGGGGTATTGGAAAAGCATAAGCATTGTCATCTCCAAGAAGTGCATTTTCTTGAACTGCTGGGCCACCTGGATAGCCAAGTCCTAGCATCTTAGAAACTTTGTCAAAACTTTCTCCAAAGCTATCATCACTTGTACTTCCTACTATTTTCATATCATTTAAAGAATTTGCTTCTATGATTTGTGTATGTCCACCTGAAACTAATAAAACTGTACAAGGTAAAACTTCTTCTTTTTGAATAAATAAAGAATATATGTGACCTTTTAGATGGTTTACAGATATCAAAGGAAGCTTTAAAGTAATAGCCAATGCCTTTGCCATCATAACACCTTCTGTTAGTGTTACACTTAGTCCTGGTGCAGTTGTAACTGCTATTGCTTTTAAGTCTTTGAAGTATTCTTCACACTCTTCTAGTATTTTAGGTAAAGCTTCTATATGAAGTCTAGCAGCAAGTTCTGGTACTACTCCACCATATACACTATGTTCTAATTCTTGTGATATTTTTTTGTGATATATTAACTTATTTGTCTCAATAGATGTTATAGCAATAGAGCTATCATCACATGAACTTTCTATACTTAGTATCATCTAATCACCCAGTCGTATGCACACTTTAATTCACCATATCCACTTTTTTCATTTATATGTCCTGCATCTTCTAATACTTTTAAACTTATATTTAACATATCTTTTAAGATATATACCTCATCAATATTCATATATGGGTCGTTGTCACTTGATGCCATTATTATCTCATCTGATCTTAAATCTTGTGGTACTTCATAAGGAAAAAATGTTTCTAGTTCTTTTATATCACAAGTTACAGATACAGGAGAAACTAACATTAATTTTTCTAATTCTTTTACTTCATACTTATTTACATAGTGAAACCAAAGTATATTTGCTAAAGAATGACATACTACAATATCTGGATTAAAATGCTTTATTTCAGAGTCTAAATATTCAAGCCATTCATCTAAGTTTGGCTTATCTTTTGAAGGTAGTACGGGAAAAGAAACTGTATAGTCTACTTCTATAAGCTTTGAAGCTAAAAAAGCTTGCCAATGTGGATAAGGACTTCCACCCCAACCATGTAAAATCAGTACTTTTTTCATTTATTCATTTTCCTTACACATCTTACAAATTTTTCATGTGATTTGTTATTGAAGTATATTGACCCACTTTTAAAAAATACATAATAAGCATATCTATTTAAACTTTGCCATCTTGTATCTTGAGTCCAATAATCAACAGGCATAATATATTTAAATTGTCTACTTATCATTAGTTCATCTTTTCTTGACATATCAATTATAGTTTTATATTGTTTCCTTGATGGTAGTTCCCAATTATCATAATCACCAAGTCTTAAGTCTTGACAGTATTTTAAAGCTCCATCATAAGAGTGTCTAATATTTACATTTTCCCTTGTATCTTGCCAAGAAAGATATAGTTTTTTATCTATTACATACGAGCCATTCTTTATCAAGTTTTGGGAATAAGATAAACTCAACGTAATAAATACCAAAAATAAATATTTCATAATTACACCAATCCTTTTGTATATTGTCTTACTTCTTTATTTATACTATATATATCTTCGATAGAATTTATTTTTAAATTGTGAAACTTATTTATTGCATTTATTGATACTTTAGATACATCTAAAAATCCAATATCACCTTTTAAAAATGCTTCAACAGCTATCTCATTTGCTGCATTTAAAACTACTCCAAAATTATCATTGTTTAGTAAGTCATCTTTTAGTTCCCAAATAGGATATCTTGATGATTCAATCTTTCTAAATTCTAAATTTTGCAACTTTAATAAATCTACTTTTTCTAATATCTGTTCATCTACTTTTCCCATAAGAGCATATGAAATTGGAAGTTGCATATTCGCATTTGCTATATGTGCTGTTGTACTTCCATCTTTAAAATTTATCATTGCGTGAATTATGGATTTTGGTTCTATTATGGCATCACAATTTCTTGTATCAAATAACCATCTAGCTTCTATAAGCTCAAAAAGTTTATTTGTCATAGTTGCACTGTCTATTGTGATTTTATTTCCCATAGACCAGTTTGGATGGTTTAGTGCTTCTTTTATAGTTACATCTTTTAGTTTATCTAAAGGCAAGTCTCTAAAGCTACCACCACTTGCCGTTATCATCATAGAATCTATTGCTTTTTTATCATCAAGTAAATACCATAGCCCAAAATGTTCACTATCTATTGGTGTTATATATGAAGTATCTATAAAAGCCCCTGCAACTACTAAGCTTTCTTTATTTGCCAAAGCAACTCTTTTTTTACACTCTATAGCCTTTATAGTTGGCGCTAATCCTAGATATCCTACAAGTGCATTCACTACTAAATTTGAGTTTGAGTTTTCTATAGTATTTAAAATAGCTTCATTTCCATACTTTACATTTGTATGGTTTACTTTGTGTGTATCTTCTTTATTGGCTATGATTACAAGGGTTGGATTGAATTGTTTGATTTGTTTATTCAACAAATCTATATTAGTTCCAGCAACTAATACTTCAATATCTAAGTTAAATCTTCTTGCTATTTCAAGAGTATTAACTCCAATTGAACCAGTACTTCCTAATAATATCATTTTTTATTTCCTATTTTGAGTGCAATCATAAACTCTGCACCTATATTATCATGATTCTTATATTTAAAGTTAGTATTTTTAACACTAATAGTTCCATTCATACCTTCAACAATTAAATTATATGTCATATGAAGTCCCAATCCTGTCCCTTTAGATTGATGCTTAGTTGTAAAATATGGCTCAAAAATCTTATCAATAACATTTGAAGGAATACCTTTTGCGTTATCTCTAGTCAGTATAATAACTTCATCATCTTTCTTAAATATTTCAATAAGAAACAATCCTTCTTTGATACTATTTTCAACAATAGCATCTTTTGAATTATTAAAAATATTTATTAAACATTGTATCAGTTCATTTGGATAACCATGTATTTTTAATCCATCTTCTAAATTTAGTTGAATATTAATATTATTATTTGTAATACTACCTTTTACTAAATTTATAAAACTATCAATAGTATCCTTTAGTACAAATTCTACTTCTTTCTTATCACCTTTTATAAAGTTCTTAAAATCATCTATTGTTTTTGATAAGTACTGCGCATTGTCATTTATATTAGTACAACACTTTACAAGCGTTTCTTCATCTAATATTCCATATTCTTTTTGCCTAATTAAGCCTGTAGCACCTGTGGAGATTACCGATAATGGCTGTCTCCATTGATGTGCTATATTACCAATCATCTCCCCCATACTTACCAGTTTTGCTTGTTCTGTTAATATTTTTTCATTTTCTAGATTCTTTTTTGCTTCAAATATTATTTTATCAATAAAGTAATTAAAAATAAAGTTTAATACAACAAGTAAGATTAAAACCAAAAATATATTTCTTAGAATGTTTTCTTCTAATCGTTTATCAAATGCTTTAATATTTTCCGTAGTGTCATAAGCAATTAAAATTTTTGCCGCAACATTATTTTTATGATCGTTTAAATTTAATTTTGAATCAATATGATATTCTCTTTCTTTATATATAATATGATTATGTTTAATATTAAAAATTATTTTCTCTGATTGTTCTTTAAATAACTTATCGCCTCTTATTAAATAATAATCTTTTTCTATTATATATTTAGAATTTAGTATTTTATTCTTATAGTTTTTAACAACTAAGGCACTTTTTAAACCGTAAATTTTATTTATTTTTTCCATTATAAATTCAGGTTCAATTCCCACTTCTACTAAACCTATATGTTCGTTTTTATAAAATATTGGCATTACTATTCGATAGGTCATTTTTAATTTTCCAATCTCAAAACCATATTGATTTTCCTTAAAATTATTTGTATCAATAATTATTTTTCTACTTTTACTTAGTTTATCTCCATACATCTTAGGCTTATGTACTCTTAAAAAAGTTGTTCCATCTACCAATCTAAATGTCATAATTTTAAGATATTTATTATTTACTTTTAAATTGTCATACAAAGGTTTTACATATTGATATAATTCTTTTCTATTTTTTAATGCAAATGATTTTGCCATATTTTTGTTAAGCTTAAACATATTATTAAGCTTAACTTGTATGTCATTTTTTAAATCTTCAAGTAATATATTAAAAGTATTCTCTACATTTGAATGTAAAATTTTATGCTTTGCATTGATTTCATTTTGTATACTATTTTTTTCATAATAAAATGTAACAAGACTAAATATCGCTAATAATACTACAACTAATAATAAAAGTTTTATCTTAATATTTTTATATGAATGCAATATTATTCCTTTTTGTTAAGAAACCAATCTAAGTAAAACTAGCATAATAATTCCACCAAATAAGAATCCATCTGATCTATCCAAAATACCACCATGTCCAGGAAGAATATCCCCACTATCTTTTACTTCTGCTTCTCTTTTTAAATAGCTTTCATAAAGATCACCAAAAATAGATGCAGCTGATATAAATAGACCTAAAATAAATGCCGTAAATAATCCTAAAAATTCAGGAGCAAAAATCATTCCAAGAACAGCAGAAGATACAACTCCACCAACAATGCCTTCTAAAGTTTTATTAGGACTTGTTTCACAAAAAGGTGTTTTACCCATACTTTTACCTATGAAATATGCACCTACATCGGTACCTGCAACTATTGCTACAAGCCAAAGTAGTGATGACATTCCAAAAGAGTTATATAAAGAAAGTAAAAATAAAAATGAAACGATAGGATACATAAGAGGTAAAAATAGTTTAGTATTAAAATCTTTTGTATATGCAAGTATTGAAGCAAATACAATAGCCATAACAAACACTAAGTCTTCTGGCTTAGGATAAAATGCAGCAGCTACCCAAATAAGACCAGCATATAAATAAATCTTTTCATCTTCTATTCTAAATAGATTCATAGCCTCACTAATACCTACCATCATCATAGCACCAAGTACTATCCAAGTTAATAAGAAAGAATCAATAAATCCTATTATTAAAAATGCAAGCAAAAGAGCTAGACCTGTTTTTATTCGTGTACTACTACTTGAGATAATATCTGTCATTTTTATTCCTATGTTATGCTTAATATGTCTTTATTATACATAATTTCCCCTTTAAATATAACTTTTATAGATTATTAAGTACGTTTAAGCTACAATCCAAAACTTAAATTCTATACATGAAGGGCAACACCTAGATTTGACCTTTCTAAATATAGGAAAACCAAAAGGAAATTAGTATGAAAAAAGAAATACACCCAGATTATAAAGTATGTGCAGTATCTTGTGCATGTGGTAACGCGTTTGAAACAAAGTCAAATGTTGAAACAATGAAAATTGATATTTGTAATGCATGTCATCCTTTCTTCACAGGTGAGCAAAAAATTGTTGATGCTGCTGGAAGAATCGAAAAATTCAACGCAAAATACGCAAAAAAATAATCGTAAACTAAGCAATATGCTTACATTTGTTCCCACTCCAATAGGAAATTTATTGGATATATCTTTTAGAACATTGCATGTTTTAAGAGATGCGGAACTTATCTTGTGTGAAGATACAAGAGTAACAAAAAAACTTATCAATCTAATAGATCAAAAGTTAGATTTCTGTATCCCCTCAAATAAAGAATTTTTAAGTGTTCATTCTCACAACGAAGAAAAATATACAAGTGAACAATATATTAATATATACAAAACTAAAAATGTAGTTTACGTAAGTGATGCTGGAATGCCTTGCATAAGTGACCCTGGTGCTATTCTTGTGCAAGCTTGTATCAAACATAATATATCTTACGATGTACTACCTGGAGCAAATGCTCTTCTAACAGCGTATGCAATGAGTGGATTCAATAAAAAAGAATTTACTTTTTATGGATTTTTACCTCATAAAGCTATAAATAGAAAAAGTCCACTTTCAGATATATTAAACTCTCAATACTTAACAATTCTTTATGAATCTCCACACAGAATAGAACAACTCCTAAAAGAGATACAAAAATTAGATGATACTAAAGAGCTATTTTTAGTAAAAGAACTTACTAAAATGTATCAACGAACTTTTAAAGGAAATGCTTCAAGCATATTAGAACAATTTAAAAGTTCAGATATAAGAGGTGAATGGGTAGTTATAGTTGATTCTAAAGAATCTTCTAAAGGTGAAAGTATCACTTTAGAAGACTTAGCGGATTTAAAGCTTCCTCCTAAGCAAAAAGCTAAGTTAATTGCTAAATTAACTGGTCAGAATATTAAAGATATTTATAATCAATTAACTTCTTAAAATAAATAGCAAAAGCGGCTTAATGAAAAATTCAGGGGTCTAAAAACTCAAGTAAACTACGATAGTATAGGAGTTAAAAAAGGATTGTTTACAAATGCCTGTAAAAAAACA
>DQSS01000176.1 GCA_015663165.1 Arcobacter sp.
ATATAGCTTGTGGACAAGATGCAGGGAGAATTATACCTGGACTTGAAAATGGATATGATTTAGATGATTTACAAAATGAGATAGACCCAAGTAGAGATATGTTATTTAATTATCTAGGGATTAAAACTTTAAATGATAGATATTTATTAAAGAATATTAATGGTGAACCAATAGAATTACCACAGCAAATGTTTATGGGAATTGCAATGTTCTTAGCCCAAAATGAGGTAAATAAACAAGAAAGAGCAAAAGAGTTTTATAATGTTATTTCAAAATTTGAGATCATGTTAGCTACTCCTACTTTATCAAATGCAAGAACTTCAAGACATCAACTATCATCTTGTTATATAGGTTCAAGTCCTGATAATATTGAGGGAATTTTTGATGGATATAAAGAGATGGGATTATTATCTAAATTTGGTGGTGGAATTGGATGGGATTGGAATAGCATTCGAGCATTAGGAGGTGTTATTGATAATCATAAAAATGCAGCAGGTGGAATTGTACCGTTTTTAAAAATTACAAATGATATAGCTTTAGCAGTTGATCAATTAGGAACTAGAAAAGGAGCAATTGCTGTTTATGTTGAACCATGGCATATGGATATTGAAGACTTTATTGATTTAAAGAAAAATTCAGGTGAAGAAAGAAGAAGAGCTCATGACTTATTTCCAGCACTTTGGATAAATGATCTATTTATGCAAAGAATTTTAGATGATGCTCATTGGACTTTATTTGATCCATATGAAGTTAGAGATTTAGTAACTTTAAGTGGAGAAGAGTTTACTTTAAGATATGAGCAGTATGAAAAAGATGATAGCATAACAAAAAATGGTATTAGAGCTAAAGATTTATGGAAAAAGATTTTAACATCTTATTTTGAATCTGGAAGTCCATTTTTATGTTTTAAAGATAATGCAAATAGAGCAAATCCTAACTCACATACTGGATTTATTAGAAGCTCAAACTTATGTACTGAGATATTTCAAAATACATCGCCAAATGAGTATAAAATTAAAATCGAATTTGTTGATGGAAGTGTTAACTTATATGATGAAGATGAAAAAGTTATTGTAAATAATGGAATTACTAAAAAAGCAAATAAAATATCAGCACTTGATACAATCAATGGTGTAAAAATATATATTGTAGAAAAAGAAAAAATTGATGGTAAAACAGCTGTATGTAATCTAGCTAGTGTAAATTTATCTAAAATAAATACTAAAGAAGATATACAAAGAGTTGTTCCAACAGCAATTAGAATGCTTGATAATGTAATAGATTTAAACTTTTATCCTTTAAGAAAAGTAAAATCTACAAATATGCAAACAAGAGCAATAGGGCTTGGTGTTATGGGTGAAGCTCAAATGTTAGCCGAAGCTGAGATTACATGGGGTTCATCTGAACACTTTAAAAAAATTGATCAAATAATGGAAGAGATTTCATATAATACAATTAAATCTTCAAGTAACTTAGCACTTGAAAAAGGTATTTATCCACAGTTTGAGGGTTCATCTTGGTCAAAAGGTATTATGCCAATGGATCATGCTCCAAAAGCTGTTGATGCACTTGTAAATAGAGATTTATTTGATACAAGATGCGATTGGAATGAACTAAGAGAAAAAGTTAAAAAAGATGGTATGAGAAATGGTTATTTAATGGCAATTGCTCCTACATCATCTATATCTATTTTAGTAGGAACTACTCAAGCTATTGAACCTGTTTATAAAAGAAAATGGTTTGAAGAGAATTTATCTGGACTTATCCCTGTTGTTGTTCCAAATTTAGATGCTAGAACATGGGCACATTATGTTCCAGCTTATGAAGTTGAACAAAAAGACTTAATTAAAGCAGCAGCAATTAGACAAAAATGGTTAGACCAAGGTCAAAGTACAAATATCTTTATGTCTTTAGATAAAGCTAGTGGAAGATATTTACATGAAATATATACTTTAGCTTGGCAATTAGGCTTAAAATCAACATATTACCTAAGAGGTCAATCACCAGAAGCAGCACAAGATGTAGCAGATAGAAGCCAAGAATGTGTTGGGTGTCAATAGTAATTAGTAAAATTAGGAATTAAAATAAATGAGTGAACTAAATAAAAAAATAATATACAATCCTGCTTCAACTGAAAGCTTAAATGATAGACAAATTTTTGGTGGAAATCCAGATGGAATGTTAAACTTTACAAAAGCAAAATATGACTGGGCATTAAAGCTTTGGGATATTATGGAAGCAAATACATGGTTCCCAAAAGAGGTACAAATGACAGGTGATGCTAAAGATTATAAAAATCTAACAACACCAGAAAAAAGGATGTATGATTTAGTTTTATCTCAACTTATTTTCATGGATTCACTTCAAACAAATAATATTATGGATAATATGAATCCTTATATAACTGCACCTGAGATAAATGCTATTTTATCAAGACAAGCGTATGAAGAAGCTAACCATAGTAAATCCTATGCTGTTATGGTTGAGTCTATTTCTGATAATACTGATGATATATATAATATGTGGAAAACAGATGCAATGCTTCAAAAAAAGAATCTATTTGTGGCAAACTCATTTAAAGCATTAGGTGAAGAGCTTACAGATGAAGCTATGGTTTTAGCAATGTTTGCAAATCAAGTTTTAGAAGGAATATATTTTTATGCAGGATTTGCAGCTATGTATGCACTTGGAAAATCTGGAAAAATGCTTGGAAGCTCACAAATGATTAGATTTATCCAAAGAGATGAAATAACTCATCTTTTACTTTTTCAAAATATGATAAATAGTACAAGAATAGAAAGACCTGAACTATTTACGCAAGAACTAGAACAAAAAGTAAGAGAGATGGTAAGGCAAGCTGTTGAGATGGAAGCACAATGGGGTGCATATATAACACAAGGTCAAATCTTAGGGTTTACAGATGGTATTATAAGACAATATATTCAATACCTTGCAGATGAAAGATTAAAAGCTGTTGGATATGAACCAGAGTTTAATGTAAAACACCCAATTCCATGGGTAGATGGGTATTCAAGTTTTAATGAGCAAAGAGTTAACTTTTTTGAAGGAAATGTAGTAAACTATTCAAAAGGCTCACTAGACTTCGACGATTTTTAGTAGTTCTTTTTGATGATTTGGGCGTTGGAGCTTAAATTTTACTCAATCACGTACTTTGCGTATGCTCAATCGTAAAATTTAAACCCCGCCTTGAACTAATCAAAAATAATTACTAAAAATTAGTGATTTAAAATTAAAATATAAAAAGGCTTAAAATGTATTATTTTTTCAGGCTATTACTTTTCTTAACTATCTTTTTTAATTTATCTTATGCAAATAACAATACTACTAATGAACTATACAAAATAAAACTTGAACTTCAAAGTATTAAACTAAATAATCAAAATACTAATAATAATCAAGAAAAACAAATAATAAATATACAAAATAGTATTAAAAAACTTGAAAATAAAATAAATAATCAAGATATAAATCAAATAAAAATTAGTAAAGATTTAGAAATATTAAATAATGAAATTATTAGTCAAAATACTAGAAAAAATGATATAAGTATGTATTTAACAATATTCGGATCACTTATAACAATAATTGTTATTTTCTTTTCATTTAAAAATGAAGGTGTTGCACGTAGTGTTGCATCTGAAGAAATTAAAGATTGGCTAAGTACTAAAGCTAATGAAGAATTACAACCACAAATTGATGAATATTTAAATAAACTTATTGATGAAAAAAATGATATACTAAAGAAGATAAAAGAAGAAGCAAAAAAATTACAAGTTG
>DQSS01000095.1 GCA_015663165.1 Arcobacter sp.
CCAAATTTACAGTTTGCTCCTCCCAGTACAGAGAATATCGATGCTATTAGTAGAAAAGGTGAGCGTTATTCTATAAAAACCATTACCAATAAAGGTTCAACTGGTGTCTTTTATGGACTTCCCTCTCTGGAATCTAATGAGACATCTAAACAAAAATTCGAATATGTTATTATTGCAAAACTTACTGATGACTTCGAATTAGAAAGAATTTTAGAATTGACATGGGATGAGTTTTTACTGAATAAGAAATGGCATAGTCGAATGAAAGCTTGGAATTTATCATATTCAAATAAGTTAATAAGTTCAGTTAACAATATATTCAAAAGGTAAGTAGCATGACAGAAATAGATATATATAAAATTAGACCGGCTGCAAGAATTTTACGGACTATTGGACAAGATTTAATAAAAGATATTCATGCTGCAATAATTGAACTTGTTAAAAACTCTTATGATGCAGATGCAAATAATTCATACATAACTCTTGAGTATATTCAATCTAAAAATACTTTATCAATTACTGTTGCAGATGATGGACATGGTATGTCATTAAATACAATTACAGATGTTTGGTTAGTGCCTGCAACATCAAACAAGAAAGACAAAAAACTTAGCCCAAATGGAAGAGCATTCCAAGGCCGTAAAGGGATAGGACGATATGCAGTAGGTATTCTTGGTAGTGCAATGCTAATGGAAGCGGTTGATAGTAATTTAAATAAATCTTCTGTTGTACTTGATTTTAATGAAATAGAAAAATCAGAATTTCTTTCAGATATAGATATAGTAATTAAGCAATCAAAAGGAAAAGATTCCGGAGTAAGAATTGTATCTAGTACTTATAATATTAAAGAAGAGGAAGTAGTTTCTCTATGGAATAATAAACAGTTACAAAAACTAAAACTAGAACTACAAAAACTCCAATCACCGATCATAAAAGATACTAATGATAAATTCAATATCTTTTTAGAATTTATTAATTTTCCAAAATGTACTAAAGGTTGTCATAAAGAATATTCGAAAAGAACTATTATAAATTATTCTATAAAAGAAAAGATTGAACCACTTCCGATTATAGATTTTTATGATTATAGGGTTTATGGTTCTATTGACTCATCAGGCTCTGCAAAACTTTTTTATGAAAATCAAAATATGAATATTAAACCAATTGCAATAAATCAGCAAATTGAATTAGGTGAGGATAGTTCATATTGTGGAGATGTGGAAATTGATTTACGTGTGTTTGATAGAGATACCGAAGCAATTACAGATTTACTCAACAGAGGGCTGAAAGAATACAATGTTGGTAAATTAGAAGCTAGAAAACTCCTTGATTCCGTATATGGAGTCGGCATATACCGTGGTGGATTTAGGATTCGACCTTACGGAGATAAAAGTTATGATTGGCTAGATCTAGATAAACGTAGAGTACAAAATCCATCATATAATATTGGTATGAATCAAATAGTTGGATTTATCAGCATTGAAAATGAAGAGCAATCAAACCTACAGGAAAAAAGTGCAAGAGACGGATTAGTAGAAAATGCTTTTTATAATGGTTTGGTAAGTATTTGTAATGATATTTTAATGAACCAATTACAAAAAAGAAGATTTGATTTTAGACAGCAGACAAACAGAGGAAGAAAAACAGTTAATATAGAAGATTCTCTTGATAGTTTATTTGATTTATCAACTTTGAAAAATAAAGTAAAAGAAAAGTTAGTAAAAGAAGGTGTTCCAGAAGTTGTATCAACAAGTATTACTAAGATGATTGATAGTGAGAAAAAAAGTAAAGTTAGAGATTTGGAAAATATAAAACATACAATAGCAATCTATCAAGGACAAGTTACATTAGGAAAATTAACAGATGTACTTTTACATGAGGGGAGAAAATCATTAAGATATATTAATGAACAAACTCCAAGAATTAACAAATGGCTCAAAAAATTTGCCCAAGAACCTAATTCTGAATTGTCCGATAAAATTCTTGATAGAAGTAATAGTGTCATATCACATTCCAAAGCATTATCAAACCTATTTAAACGAATAGAACCTTTATCAAGGAGTAGGTTACCTAATCGTAAAAAGACAAATATCTATTCAAGTGTAAATAAAGCAGCTGAAATTTTTGAAACTTCACTTGAGTCAAATCAAATTAATTTTATAAATGATATAGACAAAAATTTAGTTATATATGGTAGAGAATTTGATTTGATTACAGCTTTTTCAAATTTTATAGAAAATTCTATATTTTGGTTAATTAATGATAAAGACGAAAAAGTGAGAGTTATAAAAATTACTTCTGAGGAGGATGATAAACATATCATTATAGAGTTTTTTGATAATGGACCAGGCATAGATAAATCATTTGTCCATAGAGTATTTGACCCAGGCTTTACCTTAAAAGATGGGGGAACCGGGCTAGGAATGTCTATAGCGGCAGAATCATTAAAAAGGTCTTTTGCAAAAGTTTCAATCATGGAAAGTAATGATGGGACTGTATTACATATAGAATTTTTGAAAAGGAATATGAATGGATGAAATTAAAATTTTTATTGTTGAAGATGAAGATGATCAAATTGAGCTTTACAAAGATGCAATAGAAGAGTTTAATGAAGAAAGCGGGACAGTGAAAATCACACCGCTAATTGCTAAAACCAAAGATGAAGCAATTGAAGGACTACGTAATAATTTTTTTGATGCTGTATTTATTGACTTAAATCTTAGTGTTGAATCACATGGGTCTGATACACCAGAAGGCAATGACCTGGTAGACTCTATACAAGCAACTATGCGATATCCAGTTTTTGTAGTAACAGGAAAATCAAATGAGCATATTGTAGAGCTTGACAATGATAATATATTTATAGAGTTGCATTTAAAAGATGAAGATGATTTAACTAATAATTTACTTAAGAGAGTCAAAAAGATTTATGATACTGGTATTACAAAAGTATTGGGGGCAAGAGGACATTTAAATGATTACCTTCATAGTATATTTTGGGAGCATTTGTCTAAAACTATGGAATATTGGCTAAGTGCAGAATGTAAAAATTGTGATATCGAAAAAGCAATATCAAGATATACACTTACGCATTTATATGAATATATGGAAGAAGCAAGTGGTACCGAAAGAATAACATATGACCCTGCAGAGATGTATATATACCCAAGAATAAAAACATCTATTAGGCCTGGTGATATTGTTGATAAAGATGGATCAAAGTATTTGGTATTAACACCAGCATGTACCATATCTCAACAATGTGAAAACTTTCAATTAATAAAAATTGTCTCATTGGATTTGAACCAATCAATTAATGATTCAAAAGAAAAAATTGAAACAAACACAAAAAAAATAGAAGACCACACAAATATTGCCAGTGCTGATCAAAAATCTAATCATGAAGAAGAGTTGGCAAAATTGATCAAAGCTAAAGAAAATAAAATTAATACTTTTAATAGTTTGATACAATCATTCGTTACCAATAAAAAAGGAGAAAGATATCATTTTCTACCTAGATTTTTAGAATTAGAAGAAAGTTTAGTTGATTTTCAAGATATAACGACTGTTAGCAAAGAGGATATAAGTGAATATCATGGGAAAATGACTGTTTCCATTTATTTTTTTAAAGATATTCAATCAAGATTTTCTGCATTTTATGCAAGGCAAGGTTCTCCTGATTTTGATAAGAAAAAACTTTCGCAAGAAATTATGGAGAAAATATTGGCAGTCTAAATAACTTCTTTTATCTTCTTTGCAATCTGCTCCGCCATTTTAGGTGGAACTGCATTCCCAATCTGCCTAAATTGAGCAGTTCTCGGACCTTCAAAATAAAAATCATCAGGAAATGATTGTAATCGTGCAGCTTCACGCAC
>DQSS01000217.1 GCA_015663165.1 Arcobacter sp.
ATGAAAAAAATATTATTAATAGATGATAATTTTCATAGTATCAATAAAGGCGCTCCCCTTTTTAGCATGGAGCGTAAGTTTCTTCTTGAAGAGGGATATGAAGTTTATACTATTTCATTTGATGCTAGCTCAGATGAAGTAGAAATAGATAAGGATTTTATAATTAATACAAATTTATCTGGATTAGGTCAAAAAATTTCAAAATTCCATGGTTCAAAAAATATTGAGGACCAGATTAAAGATATAATTCAAAAAATTCAACCAGATGTGATACATAATCATTTAATTTCAAAATATCCAATTTCAGTTTTTAATGCATTACCAGAGAATATCCCTGTAATTCAAACTTTACATGGTCCAAACTTCTTTTGTCCTACATCATGGGGAAATATGAAAAAAGATTCTTCTCCATGTGATTTGGGTGTTTCTTTAAAGTGTGTAGCAGGGGGTTGTATACCCATATGGCAATATCCTATAATGTACAATCTTTTTTCTAAAATGCCTAAATTACTTGAGAAGGTAACACTTTTTCATTGTCCTTCCAAAAATATTGAGAAGGTATCTCAACATTTTGGTTTTACAAATACTAAAATAATTTCCTTAGGTTTGAGGGAGAACTTTACCAATATTTCACCTAAAACCAATTTCAAAGGGAATAAAATTCTTTTCATTGGATCATTGCATGCTGTGAAGGGATTGGATTATCTATTAGAATCTATGATAAAAATTATAAAAATTAATCCTCAAGTCAAACTTTTAATTGCAGGACGAGGACCTTCTGAAAAATTTTATCGTCATATGGTTACAAATCTTAAGTTAGAAAAAAATATTGAATTTTTAGGCTTTGTAATGTCTGTTGATATTATAGATTTATATCAATCAGTAGATATTACGATTGTTCCTTCTATTTGGTCTGAACAGTTTGGGATGGTTGGTCCAGAATCTTTAGCATGTGGAGTTCCCGTAATTGGTTCAAATGTTGGTGGTATACCTGAATGGTTGAAAGATAATGAACACGGAATTTTAGTTCCACCAAGAAATTCAGAACAATTAGCAGAAAAAATCTTGTTTTTATTAGAGAATAAAGAGATGTTGATTGATTATGGTAAGAAAGGACACGCTTATATGAATCAAGTACATACAAATGAACAATATAAAATAAATTTATTGGAGATGATTAAAGATGTTCAAAGATAATTCCATTAGAATTTTGCATGTCGTTTATGCTATGAATACAGGTGGTGTGGAATCATGGCTTATGGCAATTTATAGACAGCTAGATAGAGAAAAAATACAGTTTGATTTTCTTGTCAATACTCAGGAAAAAGCTTTTTTTGATGATGAGATTAGACAGTTAGGGGGTAATATTATCTATGCAGGAGCATTGAACAATCCTTTAGCAATATATCAGACAGCTAAATCACTATTGAGTGTTGAAAAATATCAAGCTGTACATTGTCATAATGTAGAAAATTCTACACCTGTTTTAAAAGCTGCTGTTGTAAATAATATTGGTATTAGAATCTATCACAGTCATAATGATTTAAATATGAAACTTACACATTTGTCTTTCTTCAAAAGTATGTATCTAAAAGTTAACCGTCTATGGGCTTTAAAGTATGCTAATAGATTTTTAGCTGTTTCAAAAAGTGCAGGAGACAGTTTGTTCAAGGGGGAAGGCTATCGGTTATTGTCACTTGGTATAGATGTTGAAAAGTTTAATCCTGCAAATAAAAATAATATTTCAAAAAGTGATTTTTCTTTAGCAGAAGATGACTTTGTTGTTGGACATGTAGGAAGATTTGACATTCAGAAAAATCATGTTTTTCTTGTGAGTATAGCCAAAGTATTAATACAGTTGAATCCAAAAATAAAATTTCTATTGGTTGGAAAAGGAAAATTGGAAGAAGAAATAAAGAGCAAGATCAAAGAGTATGGCCTTGATAATTATTTTCTATTTACCGGTTTGCGCAGTGATGTTCCACAGATTATGAGTCAGGTTATGGATGCGTTCTTGTTCCCTTCACTGTTTGAAGGTTTGGGATTGGTACTTGTAGAAGCACAGGCAGCAGGACTACCAATCGTTTGTTCAGATGTTATTCCGGATGAAGCTGTTGTTAATACTGATTTGGTTCAAAGAATATCTTTATCACAACCAGCAAAAGAATGGGCAGAAACGCTAATGACTCACTATGAACAAAATAAACACTATGAGAAAGAAAAGGCATATAGAATAATTGAAGGCAGCTCCTTTAATTTAAATAATACAATCAAAATATTGGAAGAGACATGGCAAGAAAAAAAATAATATATATCGTTAGTCCAAGAAGTGCGTTTTCCAGTAATCCGGGTAGAAAAATATCTTCTATTATTGAGCTTTGGAAAAAGAAATATGAAGTAATAACTTTTTTTGGTGGAGATATATTGGGAGGCACACCACCTACAGCATCTAATTATGGCAATGCAGATGTCTATGAAAAGTCTTATAGAAAATCTGCGATATTAGAACCTTTGGTTCATACTGTTTCTGAATTGAAAGATATTATTCATAATATTAAATCATACCAATTTTTACAAGAAAAATATGGAAATGAAAAGATAGATTTGATTTGGGAAAGATCATCTAGATTACATTTTGCAGGATTACTTTTTGCTAAAAAGCATAAGCTCCCTTATGTCTTAGAATGGAAAGATAATCTTGTAAATTATAAATTCTCATTTTTAAAACCTATTGCACTTTACTATGAACATTATAAATGTAGTCATGCAGATAAAATTGTTGTGGAATCTCAAGTTTTAAAAGATTATTTGTCAAAAGAAGGTATAGATTCAGAAAAGATTATAGTTGCACATAATGCCTCTGATAGTTCTGTGTTTATTCGAGATGAAATATTAGGTCTTGAATATCGAAAAGGCTTGGGAATAAATAATGAAACTGTTTTAATAGGTTATTTGGGAAGCTATGCTTTTTATCATGATTCAGTACGACTTGTTTTAGCTGCACAAATATTAAAAGAAAGAGGCTATGAAAATAAAATTAAGTTCTTGATGGTGGGAAATGGAAAAGAATATAAGCAATGTCTAGAAGCTGCTAAAGAAACAAAGGTACTGGGTAATATATTGATCATGAAAGAAGCTGTTCCAAAAGAAGAAGTGCCAAAGATATTATCGGCTATTGATATTTCCGTTCTACCAGGTTCAACCGATATTATTAGCCCTATTAAAGTATTGGAATATATGGTTTCAGAAACTGCTGTGATAGTTCCTGATTATGCATGTAATCGAGAAGTGATTGAAGATGGAATAAACGGTCTTTTGTTTGAAGCAAAAAATGAGCTGGACTTAGCTGACACGATAGAATCACTCATCCTGCAATCAGAGCGAATAAAACCTTTAGGCGAAAAGGCAAAAGTAACTGTCATTCAAAAGTTTTCATGGGAAAGTACATGGGGGAAAGCATTAGATGATATTATGCGAAAAAAAGTGTCAATGAAATTACTCGTAATCAATGCCCTTAGCGCTCTACGTGGTGGAGGTCAAACCTACATCATAAACTTTTTAGACCATTTGCCAGAAGGTGACTTCAAAGTTTTATTACTTGTTAACAGTAAAAA
>DQSS01000333.1 GCA_015663165.1 Arcobacter sp.
AGTTTACGATTTAAAATAACAAAATCTGATGGCTTAAAATAACATCAAAAGTGATGTTTAATTTAACGGAGGTACTTAACAATACTATTACTCAAATTTGGCTATTATATATTATTAATAATTATAAGGCAAGAAGCAAATGAATATAAATTTCAAAGAATTAGCAAACAAATATCAAACACCATATTATGTATATGATTTTGATTATATTACAAAACAATACCAAGAATTAAAAAGTGCATTTAGAGCAAGAAAGTCTTTAATATCATATGCTGTTAAAGCAAACTCAAACCTATCGGTTGTAAAACATTTAGGAGATCAAGGTGCTGGTGCAGATTGTGTATCTATTGGGGAAGTTAAAAGAGCGTTAAAAGTTGGTATTGCAAAATATAAGATTATTTTTTCAGGTGTTGGTAAAACTGATGATGAGATAAGACAAGCACTAGAATTTGATATATTGATGATAAATGTAGAGAGTGAAGCAGAGCTTAAAAGAGTTGATCTTATGGCTAAAGAGCTTGATGCAAAAGCAAGAATATCTATACGAGTAAATCCAAATGTAGATCCTAAAACACATCCATACATCTCAACTGGACTACATGAGAATAAATTTGGTGTAGATTTAGATACAGCAAAAAGAATGTATATCTTTGCAAAACAGAGTGACAACTTAGACCCTATAGGTATTCACTGTCATATAGGAAGTCAGCTTACTGAACTTGAACCTATAAAAGAATCTATAAATATAGTTGCAGAACTAGTAAGAAACTTAAGTTCAGCACTTAAAATTGAACTTAGCTTTTTTGATGTAGGTGGTGGACTTGGAATAGTTTATGATGATGAAACTCTAATAGATACAAATGAATATGCTCAAGTTATTTTAGAAGCATTATTTGGTATAGATATTACTGTAGTATGTGAACCAGGAAGATTTATAGTAGGAAATTCTGGTACATTTGTTACTAAAGTATTATATGAAAAAGTAAATGGAGCTAAAAGATTTGTAATCGTTGATGGAGCCATGAATGACTTAATTAGACCATCACTTTATGATGCTTACCATAAAATAGAAGTACTAGAAAAAACTAAAACTAAAAGCTCTTGTAATGTTGTAGGACCTGTATGTGAAAGTGGAGATTTTTTTGCAAAGAATATTGAACTTCCTATAACTGAACACAATGACCTTGTAGCAATATACAGTGCAGGTGCATATGGGTTTACAATGGCAAGTAACTATAACACAAGAGGAAAAGTTGCAGAAATTGCACTTGAAGATGGAAAAGATAGATTAATTAGAAGAAGAGAAACTTTTGAAGATTTAATCGCACATGAAGAAGACTTACTAAAGAACTAAAGGCTAAATATGCAAAATAATGAATCAGGACTTCAAGAACTAAGAGATACTTTAGATAGTATTGATGATGAGGTATTAGAACTTTTAAATAAAAGAATGCAAACTGTTCATAAAGTTGGAGAGTTAAAAGCTAACAGCGGTGGTGCTATTTATAGACCTGAACGAGAAAAAGCAATTATTGATAGATTAACTGAACAATCAAAAAAAGTAAATGGGGCTTTAAATAGAGTTGCTATTGAAGCTTTATTTTTAGAGATATTTGCAATCAGTAGAAATCTTGAGTTACCAGAAAATATTGCATACTTGGGACCTGAGGGAAGTTTCACTCATCAAGCTGCTGAGAGTAGGTTTGGTGCTATGAGTGCGTATTTACCAATGGCATCTATTAGAAGTGTATTTAGAGAAGTTTCAAATAAAAAAGCAAAATTTGGTGTAATCCCAATAGAAAATTCTAGTAATGGAATAGTAAGTGATACTCTTACTTGTCTTAGTGAATATAACTTAAAAATCATTGCAGAAGTTATGGTTGATATACATCATACACTTGCTACAACTTGTGACAATGTTAAAGATATAAAAAAGATATATTCAAAAGATATAGCTTTTGATCAATGCCATAGATTTTTAGAAGATTTAGGACTTGATGGTATTGAATATATTCCTGTGGAAAGTACCGCAAAAGCAGCAAAAATAGCTATGAATGAAATAGGTTCAGCTGCTATTTGTTCTCATGTAGGAGCAAAGCTTTATAGTCTTCCTATTTTATTTGAAAATATAGAAGATAAAGGAAATAACCGTACTAGATTTTTAATCATTTCAGATTTCGACAATGGACAAAGTGGAGATGATAAAACATCTATTTTAGTAAAACTAAAAAATGAAGCTGGAGCTTTAGTTAAGTTTCTAAATGATTTTGATTCTAAAGGTGTAAATCTTACAAAAATAAAATCACATATCGTTGAGGGAGAATCAACATTTTTCCTAGAATTTAACGCTCACAAAGATGATGAAAAAGTATCAAATATTTTTGATGCACATAAAGATGAGATTAAATTCTTAGGAAGTTATATAAGGGAAGAAGATGACATTTAACAAAGTATTAGATGATGTAAAAATTTATGAAGCTGGAAAGCCTATCGAATTAGTAGTAAGAGAATATGGTGTAAACCCTGAAGATATTATCAAGCTAGCATCAAATGAAAATCCATATGGTACAAGCCCAAAAGTGGTAAAAAGATTAACTGAAGTATCTTCTAGTGCTTTTGTTTATCCAGATGATTCTATGTATGAATTAAAAGATGCCTTAGCTTCAAAGTTTGAAGTTGATTCAAACAATATAATCATTGGTGCAGGAAGTGACCAAGTAATTGAGTTTTGTGTACATGCAAAATGTAACTCAAACTCAAATATACTTATGGCAAAAACAACTTTTGCTATGTATGAAATCTATGGAAGACAAACTGGTGCAAATATTTTAAAAACACCATCTGATGAACATAACTTAAATGAATTTAGAAAAATATACAAAGACAAAGGTGCAGATTTAATCTTCCTTTGTTTACCAAACAATCCTTTAGGAGAATGTTTAGATGCAAAAGATGTATATGATTTCTTGGACGAAATTGATGAAAATACACTGGTAGTACTAGATGGTGCATATCAAGAATTTGCAAGATATAAAGATGGCGCAAAAGCTATAAATGCAAGTGATGTTACATCAAAATATCCAAATGTTATCTATCTTGGAACTTTTTCAAAAGCATATGCACTTGGTGGTATGAGAGTTGGATATGGTATAGCAAATCCTATGATTATAAATAGTCTTTATAAGCTAAGACCACCTTTTAATATTACTACTTTAACTTTAGCAGGAGCAATAGAAGCTCTTAAAGATGAAGAATTTGTAAACGAATGTATAGTTAAAAACTTCGTACAAATGAAAAGATACGAAGAGTTTGCAGTAAAACAAGGGTTTAAATATATTCCTTCATTCACAAACTTCATCACTATGTATTTGGGAGATTTTGTATCAAAAGAGATTGCTCAAAAACTTCTTGAAAAAGGTGTGATAGTAAGAGATATGACGGGATATGGTTTTAATGCAATTAGAATCACAATAGGCAGAGCTGAACAAAATACAAAAGTCTTTGAAATATTAGAAAAGATTTTAGAAGAAATAAAATAGGAGCTTATATGTTTGGAAGATTTAAACTACAAGAACATGGTACAAATGTAAAAACAGAACTAAACGCAGGATTTACAACATTTTTAACAATGATGTATATTGTTCCTGTAAATGGATTTATTCTAGCAGATGCTGGACTTGATATGGGTGCTGTTATAACTGCAACTGCACTTATTACAATACTTGCTACATTTTTCTCTGGATTCTGGTCAAATACACCAATTGCTATGAGTGTTGGTATGGGACTAAATGCTTACTTTACTTATGGCTTAGTTCTAGGGATGCAACTTCCGTGGCAAACAGCTTTAGGTATAGTGTTTTTATCTGGTGTTATTTTTGTAATATTATCCTTCACAAAATTTAGAATATGGCTTATGACTTCTATTCCTGTGGATTTAAGAAGAGCTATTAGTGCCGGTATTGGTGCATTTATTGCATTTATTGGACTAAAACAAATGGGTATTATTGTAAATAACGATGCTACTCTTGTAGGACTTGGAGATTTAAGTTCTCCTACTATTTTACTTGGTTTATTTGGATTGTTTACTGCTTTAGCTTTTTATACATACAAATTAAAAGGTGCATTTATCTTTTCAATTGCACTTACAACAATTGTAGCTTGGGTATTAGGGATTGGAAGTGTACCTAGTGAATTTATTGGTATGCCTGCATCTATTGATCCTATTTTTATGCAACTTGATATCATGAGTGCTTTCTCACTTGCACTTTTACCTGTAATAATTACATTCTTAATTACTGATATGTTCGATACATTAGGTACTCTTACAGGTGTAGGAACTAGAGCAAACTTATTTCAAAGTAAAGATGAGAATGATAAAGCCTTAGAAAAAACACTTGAAGCAGATGCTATTGCTACTGTTGGTGGATCTTTATTAGGTGTATCAACAACTACATCATTTATTGAAAGTGCTAGTGGAGTTGAAGCAGGTGGTAGAACGGGATTAACAGCTATATTTACAGCTATGTTCTTTATCCTTACACTATTTATGCTTCCATTGTTTAAATCAATTCCAGCAAATGCAATTTACCCTATTTTAGTAGTTGTAGGTATTTTAATGTTTACAGAACTTGGAAATATAAACTTTAAAAATAATGATTTAGCCGTTACATCTTCTGCTTTTTTAATAGTTATACTTATGCCACTTACATTTTCTATTACAAATGGTTTTGCTGCTGGGTTTATTGTATATACATCTTTAAAATTAATCAAAAGAGAATTTGAAGATATAAATCTTGGACTTATAGTGATAACTTTAATATCTCTATTAGTATTTGTAGTAAATTAGGAATAGCATGGAAAAGTTATATTATTCATATGATGAATGTTTAGAAGATTGTAAAGTTTTAATTCCTCAAATAAGAGAGTATCAGCCAGATGCAATGATTGCAATTGCAAGAGGTGGTTTACTTTTAGGACATTTACTAAGTGAAGCTTTAGAGACAAGAGAAATTTATAGTTTAAATTCTATACATTATGATGGAACTAAAAAGCTTGATACTTTTGAGATATTTAATATACCTGATTTATCAAGAAAACATAAAGTAGTATTAATTGATGATATTGTTGATAGTGGAGAGAGTATGGTAGAAATTATCAAAATTCTACAAGAAAAATACCACCATTGTGAATTTAAAATTGCAACTATATTTTATAAACCAACAGCTTTAATTCAACCAGATTTTACAGTAAAAGAAGCTAAAAACTGGATAGAGTTTTTTTGGGAAGTTGACTTATTAGAAGAGAAATAAATGATAGATATTAAAAATAAAAACAATGAAGAATTAGAAACACTAGCCCAAGATATAAGAGATAGAATTATAGATGTTGTATCAAGAAATGGTGGGCATTTTTCTTCAACGCTTGGTGCAGTTGAACTTACTATTGGAATGCATAAAGTATTTGATAGCCAATTTGACCCTTTTATATTTGATGTGTCACATCAGTGTTATCCTCATAAGCTTATAACTGGACGATGGGAAGAGTTTGAAACTCTTAGACAGTTTGGCGGTATAAGTGGATTTACAAAGCCTAAAGAGTCTAAAAGTGATTATTTTGTAGCTGGACATAGTTCAACTTCTCTTTCACTTGCTGTTGGTGCTGCTAAAGCTGCTAAGCTTGAAGACAATGGAAAAGTACCAGTTGTTATGATTGGGGATGGTTCTATGACTGCTGGTATGATATATGAAGCTCTAAATGAACTAGGTGATTTGAAACTACCTGTAGTGATAATACTAAATGACAATGAAATGAGTATTGCAAAACCAATAGGTGCTATTTCAAAGCATCTTTCAAAACTTCTTGCCGGAGATTTTTATCAAGGTTTTAGAAAAAGAGTTGACCATGTAGTGAAAAATTATCTGCCAAATGGCAGTGAATATATTGCTAAAAAGATGGAAGAGAGTTTAAAGCTTATTACTCCTGGTATTATATTTGAAGAGATGGGTATAGACTATATTGGGCCAATTGATGGACATAATATAGAAGAAGTAATCTCTACATTAAAATTAGCAAAAAAATTAAATAAACCTGTAATA
>DQSS01000308.1 GCA_015663165.1 Arcobacter sp.
GTGAATTATAACAGGTTTTTCATCATTTGGTTTTGTAAAATCTAGCCATTCAAGATGATTTGACTTAATTATTCGGTTTAACAGAATATTTAATAAATAATGGTTCTGTTGGTTTTACAGTATGATGTTCAGTTGATTTACATCCTGTAAGCACTAACAAAAGCAAAATTGTAAGCAAAAAATTATGGTATATCATAAGAGACAAACCTTTTATCAGTTAAAGTAGCATATAATATCAAAAAATCTTTTACGAGAAAACATGATAGATAGACCTCTCTTTTTAGCTGTAACTGCATTAATTGTTATTGGTATTATTTTCAGCTATTCGCTGTCGGCATACACTGTACTGCTGTTTAATGTACAGCCTTGGCACTTTTTTGTGCGTCAGCTTAGTGCTGGAATGATTGGTATTTTTCTAATGTGGTTTATTGCCAGACAAGATCCAGACAAAATTGCAACAAAACTTGGCTTTTTTATTTTTATTATTTCAGCTTTAATGATGATATCTATTCCTTTTTTACCTGATTCAATAGCAAAGGAGGTTGGAGGGGCGAAGAGATGGATTCGTTTGGGACCTCTCTCTTTAGCTCCTGTAGAACTTTTTAAAATAGGATTTGTATATTTTATAGCATGGAGTTTTTCTAGAAAAGTATTGCCTAAACATATGGAAAAAGCTAAAGAGTTTAGATATACACTGAAAGAAGAGCTGTTTATGCTACTGCCTTATCTCATAATATTTGCTGTCGTAATGTTCATAATTGCTATTTTTCAAAATGACTTGGGACAGGTAGTTTTGTTGGCAATTACGCTACTTTTTATGATGATACTTGCAGGTAGTAGTTTAAGATTTTTTGGAGCATCTATTCTTGTTGGTGCCATTGCTATAGCAGGATTTGTTGTTACTTCTCCACACCGTATAGAGCGTTTTAAAGGTTGGTACTATATGATTCAAAATGGTATAGCTAAAATTTTTCCAAAGTTTGCCCATGCCGTTCCAAAAGTAAATTTGGCAGAGGAGCCATATCAGATAAGTAACTCTTTGCATGCTATTCATAATGGTGGTCTGTTTGGTGTAGGCCTTGGCAATGGGGTTCTAAAACTTGGTTTTTTAAGTGAAGTTCATACAGACTTTGTTCTTGCAGGAATGACTGAAGAGATAGGTATTTTTGGTGTTGGTGCTGTTGTAATGCTTTTAATGTTAGTTATTTTTAGACTACTAAAAATTGCAGGACGAAGTGAAAACAATGTTTATTACCTCTATTGTGCTGGTTTGGCAATGATTATAGGAATTGCATTTTTAATTAATTCTCTTGGTATTAGTGGTGTTATACCGCTTAAGGGTATTGCTGTACCGTTTTTGAGTTATGGTGGCTCTCAGATTGTTGCTATGTCAATAGGAGTTGGTTTAGCTCTTTCTATGAGTAAGAAAGTTAGAATGTAGAGATAATAGTTAGAAGATGAAGGAGTATGTCTGATGAAAGAAAAAATGGTAGAGATGTTTAAGTTACAAGAGAAATTGAATGACGATACAAATGGAGCTAACTGGCGTGAAGGTGTAACAAAACAGGGGAAGGTTATAAATTGGAAACGATGTATTGTTATGGAGAGTGCTGAACTGATTGACAGTTTTTGTTGGAAGCATTGGAAAAATATTACCTGTGGAATTGATTTAGAAAATATTAAGATAGAGATGGTTGACATTTGGCACTTTGTAATGAGTTATATTTTACGATTTAAAAGTTCTGAAGATGCAGCAGAGTTTGTATTTTCAGTAATGAGAAAAAGTAATATCAAGATTCCAAAAGGGTGGAGTAACGCAGACAATAGCAGAATAGATGAATTTTTAGAACCATTTGAAACACTAATGGCTCTTGCATTGATCAAGACTGATGATGAAGCTTACCAAGAGGAGCTTGTTGGGCAGTTTTGGGAGTGTGTGGATGCTGTAGGAATGAGTTTTGATGAAGTATATAAACTTTACATATGCAAAAATGCACTTAACCAGTTTAGACAACAACATGGCTATAAAGAGGGTACTTACAAAAAAATTTGGAATGGAAAAGAGGATAATGTAGTAATGCAAGAAATTTTAAACAGTGATTCAGAAGTGAGTTATGAAAAACTTTTAGGATTGCTGGAAGATATTTATGCAACACTATAATATTCTCTTAACTGGTGGTGGAACTGGTGGACATTTAGCTATTGTTAGATCGGTTAAAGATGAGCTTTTAAAGCGTGGTATAAATACATATTACATAGGCTCACTAAGTGGACAAGATAAATCTTGGTTTGAAAAAGATGATGATTTTAAAGATAAGCTTTTTTTGCCTACCAAAGGAGTAGTGAATCAGAAGGGATTAGATAAGATTTATTCTTTGTCACAAATTTTCAAATCAATGCTTCTAGCAAAGGATTTTATTAAAACTAACAATATAGAAGCAGTGCTTAGTGTTGGTGGTTTTTCTGCTGCTCCTGCATCATTTGCTACTATTTTAACAAAGACTCCACTCTTTATACATGAACAAAATGCTGTCAGTGGTCGTTTAAATAAGATTTTAAAACCTTTTGCTAAGCACTTTTTCTCTTCATATAGTGATGAACCTATAGACTATCCTGTTAGTGAAATCTTTTTTAAAACTGCTCGTGTAAGATCTGAGATTAAAAATGTTATTTTTTTAGGAGGAAGTCAAGGTGCTAAAGCTATTAATGATTTTGCACTTCAACTTGCTTTAGAACTTCAAAAACTAGGAATTGGTATTATACATCAAACTGGTAAGAGTGATTATGAGCGTGTAAGTTCGACATATAAAAAGCTAAATATTGAAGTTGAATTATTTGCTTTTGATAAAGAGATCTATAAACGTATTGAAAAAGCTGACTTGGCAGTAAGTCGTGCAGGTGCTAGTACATTATGGGAACTTACCGCTGCTCAAATTCCAACCCTATTTATTCCTTACCCTTATGCAGCAGGAGATCATCAGTATTATAATGCCTTTCATCATGTTAAAATGAATGCAGGCTGGGTTGTAAGACAAAATATGTTAAAATCGGAAATATTTTTAAATATTCTTGATACAGATATAGAAATGATCAGTAGAAAGCTTGGAACAATGATTAGTCAAAATGGAGCTTGTAAAATTGTGGATATTATAATAAGTCAAGATTTCATATGATAATATTAAGAAAAATAAAATTAATAAGAAAGCAAACATAGATGAAACTATTTTCACGTTACTTAACATCTACGATACTGTTTGTATCGATTTTATTTGTAGTTATTGAGGTAGTTAATTATTATAGTCTGATTGAAGGA
>DQSS01000058.1 GCA_015663165.1 Arcobacter sp.
AAGTCAATTAATATGGGTTGATTATCTTTTGAAATTAGTACGTTGGCCAGTTTAATATCTCGATGTAGAAGATTATATTTATGGATATGTTTAACGCCTTCTAAAAAAGGAAAAATAATCTCTTCAATTTCTTTTTGACTTAAGGGATGCTTTTCTTGAAGATAGGCTTCTAGGTCTATACCCTGGGTATAAGACATTACAAAATATACTGTACCATTTTCTTCGAAAAGGTTTTTTACATCAATAACATTGGGATGTTTTTCGAGGTTGGCAATGGTCTGAGCTTCTTTTTTAAAAGCATTGTATCCCCATTCAAAGTCAGCTTTATCTTCTTGTGTATTGGTTGGTACAATGGTTTTATTTTGATCTCTGTTTGCATAACTACGTGGAAAATATTCTTTGATTGCTACTTTAGTGTTTAATTTATAGTCATAGCCTAAATAAGTCAGACCAAAGCCACCAGGTTCTCCTAAATTACCTAATATTTCATAATGTCCATTATGTAATTTGGTAGAGGGTTTAAGTCCTAGAGAGATATAATCTTCACTGTTATCTAATTTTTTTGTTGCCATTATTCACTTCTTTTTAAAAAAAGTCGTCATAGTCAGACTTTTTATTTTCTTGAGGTTCTTCTTTGTTAATGTCAGATTCTTTATCTGTATAAATAGTTTCATTTTCTTTAATAATAGGTGTTGAAATAAGGTGTTGATCTTTAGAAGTTATAAATGAGCCATCAAAAAGTGCATTGGTGAAAATAGGTTTTTCATTTTCAATAATATTTTTAACGATTTGTTGGATTAAATCTCTTTCATTGGCATTTTTGTATTTTGGTTCTGTTTGAATACTTACAACAAAAGAGACATCTTTATCTACCATTGAAAATTCGTTAACTATTTTTCTTTCTTTAATACTAATAGATATGTCTGTGAGAAAATAAATCATATCAATAAGATATTTTTTAGTCCCTTTAATATTATAGAGTTCGGTTAGTTTATAAATGATTTGCTTTTTATTTTTTAATTTAATTTTATTTGAAAAAGCGATGTTGTACCATGAAGCTAACCAATCAACAAATTCATGGGGTGCTTTTTCAGGGATGAAAAGTTCTTCTATATGGTCTACAATTTCAAGCTGTTTAAACATGCTAAGTTGAAATCCATATAAAAAATCTTCTAAAGTTTTATTTTTATAGATATTGGGTAAGTAATTAACCCATGATTCTTCAAAAATTGTTAGCTGAACTCCTTGAATTGTTTCTTGGATACTGCTAATTGTTAAACGTTGCTCTTTCTTTTCTGGTTTAATAAATTGAATACTTGATACAGGATAGTTATGCATTTTTAATAGAATTGCGACATTATTGTAGGGAAGAATAAGTTTTTCATTTAAGAGAGACTGGATATAGACAATTACATCAGGTTCTGTCTTTAGATTTCGCATTTTTTAATCCTCTATTGTAAAAAAAGATAGTGCTATGACTTCATCTTCATTCTTTATGGTTAATTGATTAGATTCTGATGGTTCAATCTCATTTTCTCTCCAAATTTTGATAGATTGGAAATAGTAGTCATGCGACTCTTTATGTAATATTTTATACATATCTGCTTCTGAAATAATTAGTTTTCCCATTGGAAAATTTTTGCTTACATCAAAATAATTTCTTACTTTTTCTTCTAATAGTAATTTAAATTTATTACTTATTTTTTTCTCTTCAAGTGTTGAGACAAGCTTAACATTTATATTGATTTTTATAATTGTTGGAAGATTTACTTTCACTTTAACTGTTATGAGACTTATCTCTTGTAACTTTTCTTCTAGTTCTTGTAGTAAAATTTCTTCTTTCATGGAGTCTTGTTCTAAAATGTCTTTAGTTACAACAAAAATATTGACAAAATTTTCTTCTTGGGCAATGGCTTTTGCTTTACGAATATAGGGAGAAAAATCTGCAGCTGCATTTTCATAATCTTTTTTTGTAATAACTCTATTTTTAATCCGAAGTACTTCGGGTGCTCGATAGATTAAATCATTCAATACCTCAGCATTGGCACCACCTGTAGCAGGAATAATGTTGGTAGCAGAGTCTAAAGATTGAATGGTGCTTCGTAGTATAAGTTGTTCTTTTCCAATATTTCCATTTTCTCCATGAGATATGGCATAGCTAATGGCATAAATGTCTTCTTTTGGATTAGGAATATTTGCATATTCATTATCTCCAAAGGTAATTTCTCCAGTAAGACTATTAAATTTGTATACATTTGCATTATTGGCATAATCTACAAAGCGCTTCGTTTTTTCAATGGGACTATAAGTATCCTCTCCAATCAGTAGTTGTGGGGTATAGACGAGGTTCTTATAATTAAGTTTGAATTTCATATTAGGAAGACCAATTGATTGACCAATAAATTCATTTTTAATGGTTTCTTGTTGATATACAATGGCAGTATTGGTAAAGACATGATTGATAATATAAGGAAAATCAAAATGTACTTTTTCATTATTGAATCTAGCTCTAATCCACATACCTTGTAGATTAAACAACGTTTCTGCTTTACTATTCTTATCAATTTTAAATCTAATATCTCCACTTTTTGTTAAAGCATAACTAGTATCATGTAGAATCTTTAATTGTTGCCATGTTTCATTATGATAAATTTCCCAAGTTATGTGAGTGGTTTTTTTACTAATATGATGCTTTTGAATATCAAAAAATATATCAAGGTAGTCATCTTGAAGATAAGCATCAAACCCGAAATATAAAGAAGTGTCATTTTCTAGCTTTTCTGATAAAAAACTTTTTTTGACATTGTCTTTGTTCTCATTATTAAATTCTATTTCTCTAAGATAGTGACCGTTGTTATAGATATAACAATGAGATACAATCTCTTTTTTTTGGCTATAAGAAATTTTTATGTTTTTATAGTAAGGGACATTCATTTGGTGTTCATTGGGAGGTATGGGGTTTTTTTCTTGATTTCTCAAGGCATTATAGTAGGCTATTTCTAGTTTTTTCTTTTCTGTACTAAAGTTTTCTTTTAAAATTTTTGCACGAATAGCAAAACATTCTTCACCGTTAATACTAACTGAGTGAAAGTCAGATGGTAATGTAAATTTGATTTTTCCATCTTTTTTTAAATTGTCAGTTGTATCTACTTGTAATTTTAAAGGAGACCATTCCTTACTATTAGTTGGATATTCCCAACTGATTTTCAAAAGATTTTCACTTCTATTACTCCCCTTGAAAGTGAGTGAAAATTCTTGATTTTTTTTAGAAAAAAGTTTATCTTGAATAATGAATAAATCTTGTTCTTTTGGTGCATCTCCAAAAGGATAGATACGATAGTTTAAATCTAAAATATTATTATTATGAAGAATTTTTTGAGGTTGGATTCCCTTAATATTTGTTGCAGCTTCTTGATGAATTTCATAAATTTGAATTTCTTCATCTTTTAACCAAGGGTATGCTTCTATGTCAATTCGTCCACGAATATAATAAGCACTTTTTTCAGATAAATCAGCTTTGATTAGGGGAAGGAGGTCTAAGTTGTCTCCTTGCAGGGTTACAAAAAAATGTTCTGCGTTAGATGATACCGTATATTTTTCTTTTAAAGTAGACAGTGTTTCTATTGTTCTTAGACTTTTCCACATTGTTCCATTAGAATATTCCCATTTAATATTTTGAAACCAATTTTTATCTATTTTTTTTGATTGTTTTATATCAATAGAAAATATTAAATTTATAATATTTTCATTTATCAATATGTCAAAATTTTCATCTTCAATATAAATAATACTTTCTTCATTTTCAGAATTTTTTTGAAAAGGTTTTAGTGCTTTTTGAAGTGAATGCGTATTGAGTTCGTATTTTTCTTTTTGAGTATTATAATATTTTGAAATAATTTTCTTTAATTTCATATTTGATACATATCTGTCATCAATGGTTTCAAATATTAAAGGTCTATCGTCTACTTCTTTATCTTTGCTAATAAATTGTGTACCACTTAAAATACACTTACACGTTTTTTTCTTTTCTTGTTGTTCAAAATTCTCAACAAGATTAAATTGAACTCTTGAAGCAGATGGAGAGACTAAATTTCCATTAATCCCTAACATTTCCAAAAAAGCCATATAGTTTTTATCTGGTATTTGATTAAATCTATAGAGTGACATTTCTGTCATACTTGAAAAAAGTTCTACTAAAGCGATGCCTGGATCACTGGCATTGTGGTTTGTCCATGAAGGACAGTGTCTAACAATGTTTTTAATAGTCTCTTCTCTTATTTCATCATAGCTTCTATCATCAAGTTTTAATGTATTTAACATAATTAAGTAAAACTCCTTTTTATATGTATTCTGTTAAGTAAAATGGGTAAACCAAATTGTAAAAAGAATTGGTATCTTTAATTTGGTAGTCAATAGAAATATTTATGGCATTTTCACCATAGATAGATACCTTAACTTCACTCAAATTGATTCTATGCTCCCACCTCTTCAAGGCTTCAGTAACATAAAATATTGCTAAGTTATGGGTGTCAATTGTATTGGGAGTGAAAAGGAGTTCATGAATTCGACAACCAAAATTAGGTCGCATAAGGCGTTCTCCTAGTTTCGTAGACAAAATAATTTTAATGGATTCTTTTATATTCTCTTCGTATTTTGATGTCTTAATTTTTTGATATTTATCAATTGTAAAAGGAAAAGAGACACCTTCTCCTAGAAAATTATAATTTTTTATCATAAATATAAGCCTTTCTATTGAATAAGTATAATTATAGAGTATTTAAAATAAATAAAGTATTAAAAACAGTTCAAAATAATATAAAATAATATAAAATAATATAAAATAATATAATTAAAATATA
>DQSS01000189.1 GCA_015663165.1 Arcobacter sp.
AGCTCATTTATCTTGGTATCTTATTGCATGATATTGGAAAGTTTCAAAAGAACTACAGTAAAAAGCTAAACTGGAGAGTGATATACACTTTCAATCAACATGAAGTTTACTCTCAAGAGATCATACAAAATGACCTTTATCCTTTGTTGCATGATAACTATGGACTTACAGACAAGCAAATAGAATATATAGCTATGTGTGCGAGGTATCATTTTGAATTAGGTTTTATACGTGAGGTAGGTAAAAAGTCTAAGTATGGCTACAGTGCTGAATTTGCTAAGTCGCAAGACTTCAAACAAGTAGTAATAAATGCTTTGCCAGCATTTGAAGAGTATAAGATTGAAGTAGGAGTACTTTTTTTGGCAGACTCCTACGCTAAAACAGATATCGCATTTGAAAATAGAAGTGATAAAGAAATCTTGGATGATCTAAAGTACCAGGACCTAAATCCTAAACTTATTTATGCAGTGAAACAGAAGCCTGTTAACCTTGAGGTTGCGAAGAGTTATTTTGATGTGATTTATAACAAGTAAGTAAAGAGGAAAATAATAGATAAATGTTTTTAAAAATGAAAAAAATACCTTATGCATGGAAAGCATTTAAAGCAAGTTTAAATGATACTCACCCTAAAGTACAATTTGACTATTCTATTTTAATGGCAAAACAGATAGTACAACAAAATCCAGAAGCACTAGTGGATTTAGTAAAACTTATAGGTATGCCTTATCAAGCAAAATATATTTCACATATTGCTATGAAAGATTATGATGATATGAGTAAAGTACCGCACTTAAATGAATATCTTGTGCTATTTCCCAAAAATAATAATTATACATGGGAACTATATTCGCTTATCAAAAAAGTAAAAGATTACAATAGACCTTTAGAATTGAAAAGAGATTTAATACTTCCCTGGCCATGGAATAAGGATAGGATAAGAGATAGTTTATCTTTTATTGGAGAAGGAAGAAAGGCAGGTAAATGGAAAGAAGATAGGTTAAACCATAGTATTGATTTTTGGCTACCAATAGGAATAGGTTGGGTTAGAGGTGGTAATCATTCTATTGCAAATGGTATTATAAATGGTGAGGGAAATATATATAATTACAATGCTTATGATATGTCCGAAATGTATAGATATATTTATTGTGATGGTGAATATTTTTATAGAAAAAAAGATAATAGAAAGCTTTTCCCTGTACAAAGTATAGAATTTGCATGTATATTTGAAATAGGTAGAATAATGCATGAAAACAATATCTCTGCATAGTTTGAAAAGTAGTAAGTCTTGATAACTGTATTCATTTGTGTGTATGGCAAATTCAAAAGGATATCTAATTAATAAATGTTATGTATATCTACTTCTTGGAAAGTATCGAACAAGATTTAAAATTGGGTTATCTTGGTATCCCTGGGGCAGGTTTGAAGATATTAACAAGCATTATCCTTGTAGTATTGAAGGCTCTTTTTTAATTCCATTTTCAAACTATGAAGATGCGTATAGTTTTGAGAAATTACTTCATAGAAATTTTAAAGAGTACAGAACAAAAGACCTTAAAAAGTTTCCAGGATATACAGAATTCTTCTCTTTTGAGTGTCTAAATCAAGTTATATTTTTTATATATGAAAGTGAGTTTAGAGATGCAATAGAAGTTATTGAGTCAACACAACATTATCTAAAGAGAAGAAAGTTGTTTTAATTTTCTTTAAATTCAAATAGTTGTTTCATGTAACATCCCAAGCATTAGTTTTACGCCATTCATCTATATTTTTTCTTGCACGTTTGGATCTTAATCGTTTAAGATATTTTATGTAGTGTTGCATAGACCTTGTTTTGCATCTATAGCTTTTTGCCCTGGAGAAACTACGCTTTTTCATCCAACAACTCAAAATATGGCTTAATCATTTTGATACTCTCAGAGTCAGAATCTTCTTCTATAGGGAAGAAAGCATTTGCTTCATAAAATTTGATGACTGATTTTTTATTAATTGCATCGAGTAAAATAAATCTACCGCCTAGAGACTTTTGTGATTGATCTATAATCTCTATAACATCATCAAGGATATACTCTCCTATCTTTCGTGGCTCAAATTTATCTGATTTTCCAAGTTGTCCTATGAGGAAACATGGAATAGAAGCTACATCATTTTTATAGCCATCCAGAAGTTCTATGACTTCTGGAGAGATATTATCTGTATGTAGTGTACTGATGGTTATAGTAAAATATGCAGCTACCTCTTGGGTAGTATTGTCAATGTAGAGGTATGTACGAGATCTAAGATTTTTTTCAAAGGTTACAGCTTTGTTATAGAGAAAATCTTGGAGATCTATATTTCTGGTGCAGCTAAAAGTCTCCAGTAGTTTTTTAACTTTTCTATTGGAGTCTGTATTTTGTATGATTTCAGAGAGTGGGAATAATGAGAATGACTCATCGAACTGTGGACGAGTCATTATTTAGTTTAGTATGGCAAGATCATTGATAGAGAGTTTTCTATCAGATGTTTTTTTTAGTTTAGTAGCTCTTTTGGAGTCAAACTCTTTGACCTTTTTCAAGCTTTTTTTGGAAAAAGCTTCAAGGACAAGTTTTTCATTCTCTGGTTTAAGTACCATTGTTTCTAAAAATGCTTTTGTCATTTCAAATCCTTTTCCTTTATTTTTGTTCTATTTTACACT
>DQSS01000133.1 GCA_015663165.1 Arcobacter sp.
TTGCTATCATGAGCTTGTCAATTGCACTTTTTACACCAATGTTACTTTTAATCGTAAAGACACAAGATATGATTGTTATAGGGCAACTCTCTTTGCAACATGAAGTTAAGACCATTATTGGGGTTATTGCTAAACTTATAGAAATAGGAAATTATCTTTTAGCTTTTGTATTGATTTTAGTGAGTATTTTAATACCTTTTATTAAGTCATTTATTATTTTGATACATAATCTTATGAGATTGTCAGGACGTGATAGTGAATTACATCAGATTATTAAAACCATTGGAAAATGGTCAATGGTTGATGTCTTGGTTGTAGCCATATTGGTAGTATTTTTTACCACAAATGAAGAAATGACAAGTGAGATGATAATTGAGAGTGGCTTGTACTTTTTTATGATATATATTTTTCTTTCTATGATAAGCACCTATGAGATGTTGATGGTTTCTACAACTTCTAATGATGAGTACAAAGATAAATATTATGATGATTTGGAGTGGGATTATTAGTTGTAGTTTAGGTATCTAACTTTTACGTAAAAAAATCAAATCTTGACGATAGTCTTGACATTCCTAAAGTATAATTAATTATAAAGGAGAAATATGAGCATGTCTTATGAGTGTTGGGTTTATAGAAATGGAAAGCCTTATAAAATGGTTTACATTTCAGCCAGTAGTAGAGGTGAAGCAGAGATATTTGCTTGGGGTAAATTTATCAAATTAGGTATAGAACCTGAATCTGTTAAATGTAAATAAAGATAAAGGAATAAAAAATGCAAACATGCCCAAGTTGTGGTGGTAATGGTAAGTGTAAATGGTGTAGTCCTAAAGGTAGTGGCAAAAATAGTGATGGAACAAAATGTAAGATCTGTTTAGGGACAGGTCGTTGTAATGAACCAACACGTGCTGGTTATAGATGTGGAGGAACAGGTAAGGTAACAAAAATTTAAAATTATTATAAAAAGGAAATATTATGAAAAAGATATTTAATGTATTAAACATGTTAGCCGTTTTGTCTATTACTACTTTTGCTTTTAATATGGATGATTGTAGTGAAGGTCGTACCGTATACATTGATGAACTAATTGATTTAGAAGCTGTGATTATAAAATGTGATTATAGTGATGATACGATAAAAGTTCGTCTAGATAAAGATGACAAGACAAAGTGGGTCAAACCTTCGGAATTAATGGGTTCGGTAGGTAAAGAGGTAGAAGATTATTTTGAAGAAAAAGCTATAGATTTTGTATTAGGTTGTCTCTTTGGAGATACATGTAAAGATAAAAATAATTAAAAGGAAAAGAAGATGGCACGATATAAATTTGTATGTAATTGTAAAGCTAAATGGACATGGTATTCGGCAAATATAAATGATAGCACATGTGAAAAATGTGGTAAAAGTGGAATTGTTGGAATAAAACAATAAATAAGGAAATCAAATGCTAGGAGCAATAGCAGGAGACATCATAGGCTCTGCCTATGAACGATACCCCATAAAAACAAAAAAGTTTAAATTTTTTTCAAAACATAGTCAATTTACAGATGATACAGTAATGACTCTTGCTGTGCTAAAAGCTATTTTGAATAATGAAGATTATTTAAAACATGTTGTTGATTTTGGAACACGATATGCTGATGTAGGCTATGGTTCTTCATTTCGAAAGTGGCTTAAAAGTTGGAATCATAAGCCTTATAACTCATGGGGAAATGGTTCTGCTATGAGGGTTTCAGCAATTGCTTTTCTTTTCGAGACAGAAGAAAAAGTACTTGATGAAGCAAAAAAAAGTGCAGAGATAACACACAATCATCCAGAGGGTATAAAAGGAGCAGAGGCAACAGCTTTAGCAATTTTTATGGCACGTAAGGGTAAAAGTAAAAATCAAATTAGAGAGAGAATTTCTAAACAGTTTGATTATGACTTACAGCGAACTGTTGAGGAGATAAGACCTAACTATAAATTTCGAGTTTCTTGTCAAGAATCAGTTCCTGAATCAATTATCTGCTTTTTAGATGCTGAGTCATATGAAGACACTATTTGTAATGCCATCTCATTGGGTGGTGATGCAGATACTATGGCGTGTATTGCAGGGGGAATTGCAGAGGCATATTATGGTGAAATACCATCAGAAATATTAGTTGAAGTTTATAAACGATTGCCAAAAGAGTTTTTGGAAATTGTTTTAAGGTTTAGAGATAGAGTTTAAAAAAAATAATTAAAAATAGGGAGAGAATGTTATGGAGTTTGTAGGGATTTTTATAATTGTAGTAGGCTATATTACAGGGTTTTTAGTGTTAAGTTTTATTCTAAAAGAGGCTATTTATATATTTAATCCGATATTTTTTTTGTTAAATAGAATTCAATGGATACTCTATAATCCCTTGAGAATCTTTTGGAAAAATCCAAATTCAGGTTTTTCACATAAGAGCTTTAATCTTTTATTTTATACAGGAATAATCCCTCTTTATTGGATTACAATTCATATTATTACTACTCCTTTACGACTTGTTAATGCTATTTATTTTAATATACTACTGGGTTGGTCGATTAATATTTATGACAGTTTAGCTGAAGTTATGAATCCAAAATTAGGGAAAATGCGACATAGGACAGGATTGACTTATTTCTTTTTTTGGATTCTAGGTTTTCCAATTCGATTAATTAAGATGCTTGTGAAAAATATATTTGTTTTTATAGAACCTATTATTATGACAGGGGTTGATATAGTTTTCCCTACTTATACCATGTATCATGGAACAGAGCATGGATATATTTCTGCTGATATAACTCAAAATGGACGTTGGTTGATAGGAAATGGAAATTATGTAGGAACAGGAATTTATTTTGGTATGTCTAAAAAAGTAGCTGATAATTATTCTGATTATAACAATACAACTATTTTAGTGCGTGTGACATTAATGTTTAACCGACCCATTGCGACAACAGCTTACGATGTAAGAAGTAAGATAGGATTAAATTGGGGAGGAGATGAAATTAGTCGAAAATTTCCTAAGTTTTGGTCATCAGTTGAGCATTGGCGAGAGGATGGTGGGTGGTTTGAGTATTGTATTATTCAACCTGTTTCAAAAAAAGGCTCTCTCATAAAAACATGGAGAGCTAGACCCATTGCCTTAGTACAAGATAAAAAACTTATAAGAATTTGGGGTGGAAGGTCTATATCTCCTTCCTTTATGGGAATATTTGTCATTATATTTAGTTGGTCATTAATTCTCTTTTTTATTGCTCAAAATGGATAGGAGTTTAAATGTCATTTCAAAATGGAAACTTATATAAGGTAGAAAAATTAAATATTAGTCATCCTCATTGGAAAGAGGTAGAAGAAGCACTAAATAGGAATAAAAAGTCATCCATTCCTTATGTGATTGAAGAACTTTATTCTGTTTCTTGGCATAAAAAACCTTTCCCTTGGAGTTGGACAAAACAGTTTAAACCCAATCGTCGTTTCTTTTTTCATGGAACGACAAAGCAGAGTATTCAAAACATATTAGACAATGGTTTTCAAACAGGTTATACCAAACATGGAAAAATGTTAGGTAATGGTGTCTATATAAGTTACCATTCTAATAAAAGTAGAAATTACGCTCCTGAGGATTATTTGTTATCTACCATGATATACGCTCCCAATACATTGGTGGTGAATCCAAATGAGAAACTAGATTTAACTCTTATTGATTCTTTGTCTAAAAGAGTTGATGCGATTGAAGTTCGTACCAATGCAATTGTAGGAACATGGACTATGAAAAATCATGAGATATGTGTTTATGATGTAAAAAGGGTTGTTCCTCGGTTTATTATTAAGGTGTTGTGATAAGGAAGCTTTAAATTTATTATCACACCTTTTTCTTAAAGCGAATTGATTAACATAAAGACCATTTCTGTTGAAAAGTTCTTGACTCCTTTCTTGGAATAGGAATTTTTTAATTTCAATATATTCATATTTGACAACTCCTCAAAGAATTTTAAAAATTATTTTTATAGTCTAACTGACCTTACGCACTAATCAAAAAATCTGCTAAAATAAGGGATGAAAATAGATTATATAGAACTCTACACGGATTATTTGATAAGTAACAA
>DQSS01000096.1 GCA_015663165.1 Arcobacter sp.
GCGAAAATATCAAGCTTTTAAGTGTCGATTATTCAGGATTAAAAGTTTAAACTTTCAAGTCGTATTACCCACTTGTTTCTTAACTTAGCCGTTAGCTTATAATATATTTAAGGGAAAAAATGAATCATGAAATAACAAGATTAGAACAAATAAAAACAATCGACTATTTTAAACATAATCCAAAAATATCTGAAATGATTACAGTATGTTCATCTGAAGTAAGTGATCAATACAATAAAGGTATTTATCCTGTATTTGTTCCAAATAATATTACAAACAACATAATGTCTGGTAATACTTGGATTTTCAATTATAATGATGGTTATCCTGAGTTTCTTGAAGATAATAAACAAATAGAATATTTTCGTTATGGAGATAATAAAGGACTTGAGCCTTTAGTTATTACAAGAAACTTCAATGATATTAAAGATGAATATATCGAAATATCAGAAGAATTTAGATTGTTTAATCGTTTATATTATGAACATAAAGAGAATAAATATTATAAAATAGTTGATGGAAATGAATATTTAATTATTGATATTAAGGGAGATGAAGTAAAAATACGACTTAAAGAAATAAAAGAATTTCTAAAAGTAAAAAATATGCATCTCGTATTACAATTTGATATACGAGAGCATAGTCTAAAAACACTAGAAGAACTAAAATTATCAGATAGTGAAGATTACCAAGATGACTCATTAACTTATCATTTAAACTATGGTGATTTTGGAGGGTTTAGTACAAATAATACTTTTAGTAGATTATTAGGGAAAAAACTAATAACACCTTTTCAAAAATCAACAAGTCAAAAAGAAAATAAATTTATTGAATATATTATAGAAATAGATGATAATGGAGATGAAATTTCATTCTCATCAAACCCAGATGAATTATCAAATGGTTTTTCTTCTGAAAAAAATACACCTGACTATCTAACACCTATTTTTTTTAAAAAAGAAGTATTAGATAAATATTATAATCAACCAAGCAAATATTCTATAAATTCTTCCATACTCTATTGTGGCTCATTGTGGAGTATGTATATTGACAATAATCAAGATAAAATAGTTTGTGTTTGGTTGGGAGATTTAGGATGTAGTTTATCTTATGAAGAGCAACTTTATTGGCGTTCTTTTAATATATATCCAACTGGTTCTATTAGTAAATCATATTATGAACAACAAATTTTAGCAAATTTTACAGAATCAGAACATCCTGAGCATATTTTTAAAAACAAATATAATCAATTAGCTCAAATCTCAGAAGAAAAATTAGGATGGAAACTTTTATTACCTTTATCTAATGAAGATTATCACTATTTTACAAGCTTAAGAGTTCCATCTACAAATGAACAAAAAGGTTTTGATGAACTAGTTCTTGCTCTTACAAAAATATTAATTGACTCATTAAATGAAAAAGAAATAAATATCATTATTAAAAGTAGTGAAATAAATGATATAAAAGGAAGTATTAATCGTTTAGAAAAAGTATTAGAAGATAAACAAATTGCTGATGACATAGGTGCTATTAATTTTTTACGAAATGTTCAAAATCTAAGATCTGCAAGTTCTGCACATCGAAAAGGTAAAAATTATAAAAGAATTGTAAAACTATTTGAAATAGATGATAAATCACTAAGTAATGTTTTTTCAGATATATTAAATAAATCAATTGAAATATTAAATTTTTACATACATATTGTAAATCAAGTTAACAAAACCTAGAAGGACAAATAATAAAAAAGCAAACCAGAGATTTAATACTAGATGTAACATTTTCTCTAATTTACCAACACGGATATAATGCAACAGGAATTTCTGCAATACTAAAAGAATGTAATATTCCAAAAGGTTCTTTATATCATCATTTTAAATCTAAAAAAGAATTAGTCCTTGCTATGATAAAAGAAAGATTATCTCCAAAAATGGATATATTCTTTTCATTTGAAAATGATAATAATAAAAATTCAATTGATATAATTATTGAAACAATAAATAAAATATCAAACAATGAAAATTTAGTAAAATATAACTGCCCACTAAACAGATTAAATATTGAATTGTCAAATTCCGATAAAGATTTTGACAAAGAATTAAATCAAATATTTATAAATATACAAAATAGAATAATCCTATTATTAGACAAATCTATAAAAAGTAATGAAATTAAACAAATTGATACAAATTCACTATCTGAATTTATCATTACTAGCACTTGGGGAGCATTATCTCTTAGTTCAAATCAATCTTCACAAGATAAATTTATAAACAATACAAATCATATAAAACAATATTTATTATCATTAAATACAAACTAGACCATTCAGTCTAGTTTAAGCAATAATATTTTACAATTCATTAAACAGACCGATTGGTCTAGTAAAAAAGGAAATAAAATGTTTATTAAAATTAACAATCAAGAACAAGCAGTTGAATTAAAAGAGATTAATTTAAAAATTAAAAAGTTATTTGGTACAGTACCACCAAATTTAGAATTATTGGGAAATATAGATGTAAATATATTAAAAGACTTTTTAGTATATGTATCTAAACTTATGAATCACAAAACAATCAATCCTGATTATTTTGGATTTTTAAGATTATTTATTGCAAATCAAGAAGATTTTAAATATTGTATTGGATTTAATACAATGTTACTTCAAAGTAGAAACTATGAAATGGAAGTTATAAATAATTCAAAGTTAGATTTATCAAAAATACCTTTTGATGAAAAACATAAATTATTAGCTATAAAAAGTATTAAATCTATATTTGATAGTAAAAACTTTAATCAAAATGATTTTAATGAACTTTATAAAATAGGTTGGAATGATAAAGATATATTTGACTCTATTGAACATGCTGCAATTTTAGGGTCAGGTGATGAAAATAAACTTTTAAGTAAAAAATAGCTAAAAATCTTGAACCTTGGGCAGGTAAAAGGGATCCGAATCATTCAA
>DQSS01000187.1 GCA_015663165.1 Arcobacter sp.
AGACGAATAAGGAGCTTCCCCTAAAGGGTCGTGCCTGAACCTCTTCGAGGCGAGTACTTCGGTACTCACACTTCGTGTTCTAGTCACTAAGCCAATTGTCCAATAAGAGAGGTATTTAGAGCTTTATATTAAAGAGATTCATATAGCCATTGCAGACTTTATAAATTTTATTATCAGAATTTAAACTATAAGCTTAACTCTGATAAAAACTATGCTTAGAGCGAAAAAGGGACTGTATAAAAAATTATTTTCACAGCCTTTAGTCCTCCTCATCCTCTTCAACAATACATTCTGCTCCTAATAGTTCAATTGTTTCATCATCGTTATCTATAGATAATTCAACGTTATCTTCATATTCAAAATCGGTACCAAACCCAGAACGTCTAGCAGAAGCTTCTCCACTTATTCTTCCATCTTCAGTAACTACTTCAAACTTTATTACTTCAACATCATCATTTGGTTCTTTATAGCCTCCTCCTTCTTCTTGATGAAAATTTCGACTTATTATTCTAACATCATTACATTCAAACTCTTCATCATCTTTTCTATAAGAAATTGTTTTAACATTAAGTGCCATAATTTTATCCTACTAATAAATTTACCTATAAATTAGGTATATTCAAACTTTATATATCTTAAAAGTTTTACTCAATTCTTGAATATAACTATTTAATGAACGATATAAGTTTTTATAAATAAATAATTTTATTTTTTTCAATCTTAATATACTTATTTTTAACAAGAGATTTCACAATTTTTTCTATATCTTTCTCCGAAACACCACCTTGAAATTGAAACATAGAGCTAATTGAATTATTTAGAGACTTTAACCTTGTAGGCTTTAACTTTAAAATTCTTTCAATAATATAATTAAGATTCGTAGCTCTTTCTTGTGGGGATTTTCCCTCTTCTTCTTTTCTACCTAACTGTAACATCAGTTGTGCTAATCTTAATTTATCACGATAGTTTAAGGATTCACATTCTTCTGCTATTTGTTCATAAGTCATTTTTATTATTCCTTCTTTTATTTCATAACTAAAATATCCACATACTTATTATTATATAATAATTAAGTTTAAATATTAATATTTAAAATAAATATATATTTAAACTTAATTATTAATTCTTACGGAAAATTCATTCAAATAGAGTTCAACGCACCTAAACTAAAACTTTCTAGTATTTTTACATTGATCTTCTTTTATTCCATAACCAGAGCATCCCCAAAAATCACCATACTTTCCTTCTCTTTTCTTCATAGGTCTTCCACATTTATCACAAATTTTGATACTAGATTTACAGCTTGGGTTATTACAAATACTCTCTTCTCTATAATCTAGTGATGGTGAACCACACTTTGTACAAATTCGTGGATTAGAACTACATACTGAACCAGAGGTACAACTATAAAACTCACCATATGTTCCTTTTCGTAATTTAAAATATCCGCTCGTACAAGTATTACATTTAAAGATTTTTCTATATTTATCATCAAAAGTTTTTGAGGCAATATGTAATTTAAAATTAGGAGCTAATAATTCATTAATAAATATCGACGTTGCTCTAGGATTTGCAATTAAATAGGTCTTCTTTTTAGCTCTTGTTATTCCTACATATAACAATCTTCGTTCTTCTGAGTGGGCAAAGGTATCAAGAGAGGGAAGTAACGCTTCAACTACTGCTTCTTCTTTATTTTCATTAGGAAACCCTGTCTTCCCTTGAAAGAATCCAATTAAGATGCAGTAGTCTGCCTCTAAACCTTTTGAACCATGAAATGTCCAATATTTTATTTTTTTATTTCTTATTTTATTTGAAACAATTTCTTTGCTATCTGCTAATAAATATCTATAACGTGCCAAAATAGAAATTGATGCATCAGGGTCATTTTTAAGAATTTTTTGAATTATTTGTAGCGTTTTTAATTCTAAGTTTTCTTTATTAGCTATTTGACTATCAAGTAAATATACTTGAGGAGAATCAACATGTGTATGAGTGATAACATTCTTTACATATTGTTCTGGATTCTGCATTACAAATTGACCTGCTGTTAGTGCTATACTATTGTTATATCTAAATGTTTTTTGAAGCATTGTTCTAGAGCATGAACCCACTCTTGATTCAAATTGTGTTGTCAGTTCAAGTTTTCCTCCTGAAAAACGATAGATTGATTGCCAATCATCTCCTACTACTGTGAGTCGTGGTAAAGACCCTTTATTTATTAAACTATTAAGAAACTCCATTCTAGCGGCAGAAATATCTTGAAACTCATCTACCAATATATGTGTCCATTGAGGTTTAAAATCTCCACTATTCACAGTATCAATTGCTTTAATTATCATGTCATCAAAATCTATGCTATTTTGTCTATTTAATTCATTGATATAGGCTTTGTGAATATCGGATAAAAGTATTTTATAGTTTTTTGAATTAACAATGTCATTCTCTTCTAAACGTGTATATATATCTTCATCAGTTAATCGTTCTACTCTAATTGCTTGTAAACACTTTAAATATAATTTTATATTTTTAAGTAAAATACCACTCTCTTTAAGTGTTTTAAACACTTCTTCATGGGGTCGTTTTTTCATTGTTATCTCATGGTCTTCCATATGTTTTTCTAAGGTATTTTCTAACTCTCCTTCTACCCAGTTATAGTGATATGTTTCAATGAGTGTTGTACCATACTCTTTGTGTAGCTCTCTTTTTTGTAAAATTTCTTGATTATATTTTTCTTTATTTATATCTGCTCTTGTCTTCCCCTTTCTATCAATACCAAAATGTTCAAGATATATTTGTACATCACTTAAATAAAAATCTGGTCTATAGTCAAATCCTATTTCTATCCTTTTTTTTGAGACATAAGAGGGTTCATATTCATATGCTACACAGTTTAAATACATCCAGTTTGCTATTAATAGCTCTTGGTATCCTTTTACTTTTTCTCCTTGAAGTGTTCTGTATTCATTATCTCGAATATAGTTATCATACTCTTCTTGTGTTTTAAAATCAAATGGGTTAATTGGTTGGTAGCTTAAATCTATGAAGTTTTTCATAAATTTCTCATCTTCTTTTAACTTTTGTATAAACCATTGTGATAGCCACAGTTCTAACTTGATAGGGTCTTCACTAAATAGGGATATTTTTACAGATTGTTTAGTCTTATTTAGAATTTCTCTACCTAATGCATGAAATGTTTTAACTTTAGATTGATTACATGCTTCAACTTCTGCAAACGCTCCCCTTTTATTCATACGTTCCTCTAATTCATTAGCTGCTGCACGATTATAGGCAAGAATTAAAATTTCTTCTGGTTTTGCAAGACCTCTATCAATCAAATCGAGAACTTTTGCAACCATTACCGATGTTTTACCTGTTCCTGCTGCAGCTAGTACTAAATTTCTATCATTATCACGAATCACTGCGAGTCTTTGTTCTTCTGTGAGAGGATTTGATTCAATTTTGTCATAAAAATTTGATCTTATTTTTAATGTGATTGACTCAAATTCTTCACGTATTTCTCTTGCAACTATCTCAGATAGAGGAAAGTATTTAAAACTATTATTTAAAAAAGATATTGAGCTTTTTGGAAGTCGTTCATCCCAATATTTTTTTTGTTTTTTGTATATATTTAGTAAAGGAAGTATTTCATTTTCTAAAAGGCTTATTTTCGAGTCTCTCAAATATTCCAATTGCGTATACTTTTTAAATTCTCTTTTTTTATTTTCTATTTTTTGATTAAGGATAGGTGTAATTATTCTATTTATCACAATTATATTATCCATACAGTCTGATTTTTTAAGGAAATTTATTTTTAA
>DQSS01000228.1 GCA_015663165.1 Arcobacter sp.
AACTTTTAGAAGCTTTGGATGCTTATGTAAAAGATAAAACGGTGATTAGCATTGCTCATAGGGCATCTAGTATTGAGAGGGCTGATAGGGTTATTACCTTAGGTTAACTACTCTATCTAAGGTACTCTGTAATATTTTTATTCTCATTATTATAATAGTAAAGTACTTCATTTTTAAATCCTTTAGTACAGAATGGACAATCTTTATGTTCCTTTATTAACTTTATATTTTTTGAGGTTTCAATCTTTTTCAAATCATGACTAATATAAGCATAAAGTCCTTGCCATCTAAAATAATCTGTTATAGCATGTGGTCTACCTTTTGGTTTTAAAAATTTATATTCTTGAAAACCAAATAAAAATATATTTTTTTCTTCTTCAGATAAACTCTTAAATGGTTTCATAAAATTAAACAAACCCTCTTTTTCAAATTTATTGATAATGCTTTTTAAACTAAATTTTATATTTTCATGGAAAAACCCTTCATCTGTAATAGATTTATTATTATTTTTAATAATCAAATTAATATCATAAGCAGGTTGAGAATTAGTTCCTTTACAATAAGTACAAGAGTTTAGGTATAAGTTAAAAGTCTTTTCGTCAATGGTAGGTGTTCCAATAATTTTATTATTTATGGAAACCAATCTTGTAAAGAGTTCATAATTAATATTTTTATCTTGGATACTTACCCAACCATTACCAAACGTATAAGCTTTTTTGATGTTATCAGTAGAAACTTTATACTCCCATTCATTAATTTTATAGTCATTTTCTTTTATTTTAAACCCAAGTTTCATTAAGTGCTTTATTTTTTCTTTTTTTATACTCATTGGTATTATTTTATATTTAAATAATTCGGTAACATAAGGATTAAAAGAGATAGTTACATTTTTTAGTTGCTTATAAAAACTGAATAAATCATTTTTGTTTTTAAAATATTTGTGATGTTCATTATCTGTTTGCACTTTATAGGTTTCAGAAAATATTTTTTCTACTTTAAAATGATTTTCATTTAAATAAAATTTATTACAGTTAGGTATATTATTATCTGTAAATATTTTTGAAGACAGTTCTTCTTGATTGATGTTGATATCCTCTATATCTTCAAACTCTTTATTAAATGCTTTTGCAGTTAAAGATGTTTTGTGCTTTAATAAATCGTTGAAATTTCCAGAAAATAAATTTTTACCACCATCTTTACCACTACCTATACCAATATCAATAATGAAGTCACTGTTTTTAATTAGTTCCTGATTATGTTCAATGACAATAATAGAATTATTAAAAGATAAAATTTCATCAAATATAGCATAAATTTTAGAAGTATCTTTTTCATTTAACCCTGTAGTAGGTTCATCTAAAATAAATAAGAAGTTACCTTTTTTTATTTTATTAAAACTTTCTATTAGTGTTTTTGCTAACTTTAGTCTTTGAGCTTCACCTCCACTTAGTGTTGGAGTTGTACGTCCTAAAGAAATATGTGATAAGCCTAGCTTTTCTAAGGTTTGAATTGCAAAAATTAGTTTTTTATCATCAAATATACTTTCTAGTTTATTTATTTGAAGACTAAGAAGTTCAATAATATTTAGTTCCTTATTCTTAATATCTAGGACTTCTGCTTTGTATCTTTTTCCTAAACAATTTGGACAAATGATTTCATCAAGCTCTCCTGTTCCAGAACAAGTTTCACAAGCACCTATATTAGAGTTAAAGCTAAAGTAACTTTTATCAAATTTGAATTCTTTAGCAATATCAAGTGATGCATAAGTATCTCTTATTTTATCAAATATTCCTAAGTATGTTGCAATGATAGACCTTGAATTAAGTCCAATTTGAGATTGCGTTAACTCAACAATAGACTGAATAGTCTCTATGTTTTGAATCTCTTTTACAATATTGGTATTGAATGTTTTATCAGAAATATATTGTTTAATGGTTGGAACTAAAACTTTATGAATTAAACTAGACTTTCCACTACCACTAATTCCACTAATAGCAACTAGACAGTTAAGAGGTATTATAAAATCTTCATTTATGATATTATTGGAACTAACACCTTTTAAAATAATTGCATCTTTTAGGTTGATATTTAACTTTTTTCGCATAAATATTATCTCATCAAAACTTTTATTTTTCCCTTCAAAAATAATATTTCCCCCATCTTCTCCAGCTCCATGTCCTAGTTCTATTATATGGTCACTACTTTGGATATAATCTTTATTATGTTCACTGATAAGAACAGTATTTCCTTTATCACAAAGGTTTCTAATTAGTCTTATCATTTGATTATTATTATACGGATGTAAGCCTGTAGAAGGTTCATCTAAAATGTAAATCAAGTCTTTATATTCACTATTGAGTTCTATTGCAAATTTTAGTCGTTGAAGCTCTCCTCCACTTAAGGTACTCGTGGTTCTATCAAGAGATAAATAGCCTAATGTTGATTTTTGAATAGATTTTAGAATTATTAGTATCTCTTTATTCTCTAAAGTTTTATTTTCTAAAAAATTATAAAGTTTATCGACTGTAAACTCTAATATTTCAGAAATACTAACACCATATAATTTAACTGCATTCGCTTTATAATTAAGTCTTGTACCATTACATATAGGACATTGGACTTTATGTATAAATTTAGAAATAGATGGCTTTCCTTGATGTTTTAATATTTTTGGAAATATTTCATTATTAAGTATAATCTGTTGATTTGGAGTTAAACTATTATAGGTTTGATTTAAATTTATATTTTCTTTTTTAAGAACTTTTTGTAATGATGAGGGGCGAATATTTACATATTTATAAGCACCCTTCCCATTATCTTCTAAGTTTAAAAAGTCCTCATCTAAATTTTTATCATCTAAAATTAATGTTTCTAAGTCAATATCTTCTATTTCGCCATGACCATTACAATCTTGACATTTACCACTTAGGTGATTTGTGCTATTAAAACTTAAAAGCTGAATAGACTTTTGCTGAAATATTTTACCAGTGCTTAAGTCAGGGTAGTCAAGAGAAAAATTGAAAGTATGATTTTTACTTTTTAGGAGAAAGTTTTCAAGTGCTATATTTTCTAATTTTTCTATGGATTGAAGATTTTTAAATGGAACAAGTATCGTATGCTTTAATGTCTTGTTTAGATTTTTAACAGCTAATATTTGTTTAAGTTTTTCTTGTTTATCTAATGATGATATAAAAATAGCTTCTTTGATATTATTTTTATTTAAGATATTTAATTCTTTTTTTCCATCAGTTTTCTTTTTGAAACAGACGATAGCATAATAGGTAAATTTTTCTTTTGGATAATAAGTTTGAATAAACTCTTTAATTTGTTGTGGAGTAGCTTCTTTAATAATTTTATTTTCATTATTATATATTTCTCCATATTTTACAAACTCTTCTCTTATGTAAGAATGAAGCTTTGTAATGGTAGCAAGGGTTGATGATATACTCTGTTGTAGCCCTCGTTGTTTTAAGGTAATACAATAGGGTAAGTTTTCTATAGATTCAAACTTCGGACGAATAGCATAGTCATAACAATTGGCTTCCCCCCTATCAATCTTTTCTCTACGTTTTGCTTCATTTGCTAAAACATCATAAATTAAAGTAGATTTCCCACTTCCACTTACACCAATGACCGAAGTAATTTTATTTTTGGGAATATTTAGTGAAATATTTTTTAGATTATTTTCGTATGCATTATGAATTTTTATCATGGATTATCCTTTATTCTTGTAACTCTAGTTTATTAAAAAAATCAAGACAACTAGTGTACTCGTTTTTTATTGGTATCTTATATAATAAATTTAATGTTTTTATTGCATTCCATTGCTTTGGCAATTGAATAATTCTATAAACTAAAATAATGTATGAATGAATGTCAATTTGTTTTAAATTATCATTTGGGCTTGTCATGATTTCTATAAAATCAAAATCATTTAATTTTATTTCAAAGGACTTATTTATTAATATGTTTGTATCATTAATATCTATATGAACTATGTTATTTTGATGTAAATAGTCAATAGCTATAGCAATATCTTTGAGTATTTTTTTTAAAGTAACGAGATTGAGATTATTATTTAATTTTAAGAACTCTCTTAATGAGATAGAGTCAAAATATTCATAGGTTAAAACTTTATCCTTTTCATTAATATTATGTAACTTTATAATATTTAAATGACTGATACTTAGAAGTTTAGAAAATATGGTTGGTTGAAATAAATGTAGATAATTTTTTTTGTATTTTTTTTGTATTTCATCATCTGTTATTTTCTCAAAAATAGCTATTGAAGTTTCAAAAAATTCTTTTCCTGGTATATTTATGCAGTCTTGAAAACTTACATTAGATATACATACATTATGAAATCTAGCATTTTTTAAATCACAATTAATGAATTCAGTTTTATATAAGTCACAATTATCAAAATTTGCATCATCCAAATCGCAGTTAATAAATTTACAATAGTAAAATTTACTTTCTGAGAAGTCAATACCTTTTAAATTACAATCTAAAAAAACCAAAGAGTAGGTAGGTCGGAGAATCGATTTAAACTTTATCTTACTTTTTATTTCTACAGAATCAATTTTAAGATAAAAGATTATTATATTTGATAACTCTATATGTTTTATTGTTTCTGGTAAAATATTCATTGTCATATCACGTAGTATAATTAATGCAATTGATGTTAATTTTTCTGTTTGACTACCACTTTTTTGCCAAGAAGTAATTCTTTCCCTACTATTATTATCTTTAATGTCAAAATTTAATACTTTGTTTTCCTTATACTTAAAAGTAATCTTTTGAGATAAGCTTTCAACTTCTACACTATCTTGAACTTTTGTATACTTTAGATGATTACAATTACCATCAATACAATTTAATAGTGGCTTAATATATTCAGATAATAGTTGATAGACTTTTTCAACTTCTTGAGGATGATTTTTCGCATAATCATACAATAGGTACATCGCAGATATTTTAGCTTCTATTGTAGAGTCTTTAGCTGTCAATAATTTACTTGTTTCTAAAAAATGACCATATTGATTAGTGAGATGAAATTGTTCTTCTTGATTTCTTTTCATATCATCGGTAGTTTTGAATCTTAAATATAATAACCAACCTGCAATAACAGCAGCCATACCTTTAAATGCTTGAATAATAGTTATGTTTTGCAGTTCATTAGAATAAAATATGAAAATCAATACTATAAAAATAATAGGTAGTCGAATTAAAATATTGAAGTTTATTATCGAAAAAATACTTTTTATTCTACTTTTCAAAGGGTTTCCAAAAACTAAATATCATTTTATTTTCATAGCTAGTATTAACTAACTCCAATAATGAATTAGAAAATTCTTTAGTAGATTTAGGATTATAAATTAATGGATAATCCACTGGTAATCTTTTTAAAGATACTTGAAATCCAATATCATAAAATATGTTTGCTATTTCTTCAATTGAGTAATCGTAAGCATAGTAATTTTCTTCATCTCTTATTAGCTGTCTTCGTTTGCTCCAAAGAGGGTTGTCTATGTGACTTCCAATAGTAGCAAAATAATATCCACCATTTTTTAAAGAATTAAAAATTTCATTTGCATGAAACTTTAAATCTTTGATTGTATAAATGACTTCTTGGGAATAGGTAACATCAAAATAATTATTATACTTTTTTAAAGTATTCTTAGTAGAAACTTGATAGTCAATATTTGATTTTTCATTATTAATATTGGCTTTTCCTATAAGATATTCGTCTAAATCAATTCCTAGACCATTATCAAGATTATCCATTAAATTAAAAAGTTGTAATAGCCCACCATCTCCACAACCAAAATCTAAAACATTTTTTTCTATTTTATTATCTAATAATATTTGGGAGTCTTTTATCATTGATATCCAAAAATTAAAATTACCATTTTGACGAAGTTCTTTATTCGCTTCAAAAATATGAAAGTTATTCAAGTACAAATCCTACAAATATTTCTCTTGTATTGAATGAACCATCTTCATTTAATTCAAGACTACATTCTCCTCTGTCATGTAACGTTTTTCTATTGTTTACAATAAAAAAATCATGCTTTTCAAGATAGATAGTTTTCTTTAGTTTGTCTGCTAAGGTAAGGAATTTATTTATAAATTTCTTTTCCTCATTAGATTGTATGAGTTCTTTAGAAAAATAATATGCTTTTATACGGTGTAAATCAAACCTTACTTTTATTTCATTATCTTCTTCATAGAGTAAAGTTTGTTTTATGGTTATATCTTCTTTTTCATTGTCGTAATAGTGTACACCTTTTGAAAACATAGGTAGCTTTCGTGTTAAGAGTTCATCTAAAAAATCTTTATCGTGTATCTCTAAATAATAAACTAAATCATCTATATCTAATATCCCATTTTGGGGTAATTTTAAGGGGTCTTCTTCGATAACATAGATTGTAGAATAGATAGGTTGCTTATTACCTAAGATTGCATCATCTGTATGCCAAATTAAATAACCACTTACACAACCTGTATATGGGCAGTCTATTTTTATATCTGTATAGTCAATCTCTGGATATACTTTTCCAAACAGTCCTGAAAAATGATAAAATAATGTTTTGTCATTTTGTAAATCAATATTTTTTAGGACAGCATAATATTTTTTATCAAGAAGTTTTTGTATGTTATTATAAATATTTTGTATTTTTTGTGAGGTATTGAAAAAATTAATAATATCACTACTATGATACATTTTTACTTTACTAAATTTAGTAGTAAGATTACTACTAAATTCATTTTCTAATCTTATAATAGCCATTATCTACAGCTACTTGGCCCACCTGAACATTTACCACATCCTGCTTCTTTAGCATTATCAGTTAAAGATTCAACGTTAAAAT
>DQSS01000002.1 GCA_015663165.1 Arcobacter sp.
AGTAAATATCAAAAGCTTATAAAAGAGAAATCAAAAGAGATTTATATTGTATCTCCAAAAATTAAAGATAATGAAATAAAAATAAAGAATGAAAATAAAAGGTTAGAAGATGAGCTACAAAGATTAAAAGTAAATCTAGATAATGAAATTATTCATAAAAAAGAGCAGCTTAAAAAAGATAAAATTCAATTGGATGGATTAGCAAAATATATTGAAGAGTTAAAAGAAAAAATATCAGGTTTAACTCTTGATATAAATGAAAAATATGTCAATAAAGAAAATAATTTAAATAAAGAGCTAACTGATTGTAAAAAAAGTTTAAATGCTATAGACAATAAATATAAAATTTTAATAGATGAATCAGATAAAAGAATTCATGAAACATACAATGAGATTAAAAAAAGTGAGAATATTGATACTGATGAACTTGAATCACTTCAAAGAGCCTTTGAACAATTAAATAAAAAACTCAAGTCAATTATAGACAATAAATCTATGATTACAAGATACAATGATGAAGTACTACCAAATTACAGTAAAATACCTATCCTAAAAGAACAATATGATACTTTAACTAAACAAAGAGATAAGGATAAAAATTATTTTGATAGAGAACTTGAAATAATAGAAAGTCAACTTAAAGAGATAGACAAAGCAGTCAATATTTGGAAAGATCATGAAGCTTCTTTTGAAAAATTTGAAAATAATGTGTCAGATATTATCATAAGTAAAAATAAAAACTATGAACCTTATTTAGATAATGAAGTAGTAGTATTACTTGAAAATAAAAAAAATATTAACTTGCATTCAAGTTATGAAACTCTTGTTTCTCAACAAAGAGAAAAAGAAAAAACAATTAGGCTTGAAACTGAAAAAATTATTGATGGTATCCCCACAGATAATATGATGCAATTAAAAACTAAGTTTGATATTAATAGCTTTGAGGATAATATTGAACAATATATATCAATAGCTAAAGCATACGCAGAATTCATTAAAACTAAATTTGATATAGAGGGAACTAGTTTACAACTCCATAGATTGATTGAGGCGATAAATGATGCGGTAAGCAAAATATCACATATAAAAGGTACATTTAATAGTATTGCAAAAGATGTAAATAAAATAAATAGAACTATTCAAGAGGGTATCAAAAATATTTCGGTAATAGACTTTATAAGACTTAACTTTAAAGATACAGGCAAAGATGAAGTTGTAACCAAAATTGAGAGTATTGGAGATATGTTAAGTGCTAATATGCTAGTCGGATATGAAAATAGCGAAAGGTCTGAACAAGTTAAAGATGAACTAGTTAAAATAGCACAAGATTTACAAACTATTTTAGATAAAACATTTAAAAAAAGTATTACCGTTGCAGACATAAGTACATTGACTTTTGACGTAAGTGAAAATGGACAAGTCACAAAAGGGATTGCAACACTTGAGAGTGTAGGTAGTAACGGCACATCAATTATGGTCAAAGCTATTATATATATAACACTACTAAAAATGGTTACAAACAAGTTTACAAACAGTAAAAATACAAGATACCATTGTATTATTGATGAGATAGGTCAAATATCTGCGGACTACTTTACGGAACTAATGAAATATGCTAAAGAATTAGAATTTGTATTTATAAATGGTACTGCTGCAAATGATGATGATATAATTGAAGCATACCCTAGAATATATATGGGAACTAGAGAAAGTCAAAATCAAGTTGAGTTAACTTTAATAGATGCCGTAGATGCGATGGATGATTGGTAATGGCCATAAACATAACTATTAATAACTTTAAAGCCATAAAAACACTTATAAAAGATAAATATATACCTAAAAATTTATTTGGATCTAAAAAGCTTTTAGAAACACTTTTAGAATGTAATTCAGTATATATTGATGGAAAACCTCAACAAATATATTTAAATGATACAAAAGCTCTTATAGGGGTACTTAAGTCTAATGGATATGAAGTTGATTCTATACAAGATATAGATTTTTTTATAAAACAAGGTAAAAAACCTATAAGCCGCGATGAGATTGCAGATAATTATACAGATACTAAAAGAGTTGAGTCTAAAAGTTTTAATGGTCTCATGGTAAGTACATTTGATAAGTTAGAAGTTAAATATAATGATAAAATGCAATATCTCTATCCAATAGAAGGAACAGGATTATTTTTACACTATACTTCAAAACTAGAACTTGATGATGATATTATTGTTGTAGGAGTGGAAAATCCTCAAGTTGTATGGTATATTAATAGATATAGACATTTATTTAATCAAGATAAAAAATATTTATTTCTCTCTATTAGTGAATACAAAACAAATTATCAATATAAGTGGTTAGAGAATATTAATAACGAGTACATTCATTTTGGAGATTTTGATTTAGCGGGCATCAACATATACCTTAATACAATTGTTCCAAAACTCAAAAATTCTAAAGCATACTCTTTTTTAATACCTGCTAATATTTACACAATTATTAAAGATAAAAAGTATAAAAAAGATTATTTAAATCAAATAAGATATTTAAATATAGAGTCAAAAGATGATCATAAGTTACAATATTTAATATCTTTTATTAAAGAGAATAAATTAACACTCGAGCAAGAAAAATTAAAAATGACTAGGAGTCTGTCGGACTCATCCATCCAAAAGAGGATAAATGGTAAAATAGATATTACTATATAAAATCATAAAAGACTATTCAATAATG
>DQSS01000085.1 GCA_015663165.1 Arcobacter sp.
AACTTTGAAAAAGATTTAGGTAAGAAAAATATTTTTATTTATAACTCTTTAGATATTAGACCTATTTTAGAGCTATTTAGTGAGAAAAAATCTGATATTGATATCTCATTATGGCAATATTTAGAAGCTGAAAAAAAACAATCTTCATATAATAATAGTTTTATACAAATGGATGCTCTTGATAGTTTTGCAAATTATTATAAAAATGAAACTTTTTTGATTATGGGACAACAACCTGATATGATGATGTTTGGTACTCATTCTTGGAGTGATTTTTATCATGAATATTTATATAAAAAGTATCAAGATAATATTTATGCGTTAGTTGAAGAAAGTTTTCCTAATAAATTTAACCATATTAGACATCTTAGTAATGAAACTTATGAGTATATAGATAGTTCTACATTAGATGGAGGAAGATGTATAAAATATAATAATAAATTAATATGGATAAATTATCTCTCAAATGGATTTAGTTTAAAAGAGGAAGAGATGAGAGTATCTATGTTTATGGCTGAATTTTTTAGTTTTTATATTGATAGATACAAAGAGAGTATTTTTAGACTTTTAAAGGTATTTAACTTTGATATTAGTACTCAAGATTTAATGATAGGAATTTTTCCTGATACCGTAGTAAAACAAAATGAAAATATGGAACATTTACTACCTTATGCAAATAAAATCAATGATAATGAGCCAGTTATTTTTAATTCATATATTAGAAAAATTATATATAACGAAATTTTTGTAGGAGTATTTTGTTCTTCTAGTTTAGAAAAGCTAGAAAACACTTTTGGAAATAGTGATAATTTTAATCCTGAAAAATATATTTTTGAAAAGTTCATAACTTCATTACTACAAGCACTTAATATTAAACCTCCTAAAGAGTTAGTACCTCAATTTATAAAAAATATTTGGGATTTAGACGATAGAGCTTTTATTATAAAAAGCGATCAGAAAAATAATCCAAGATTAAGTGGCTATCGAAAACCATTAGCCATACAACCATCATTTATTGCTAATGTTAATCAAGAGATGGTAGATTATTTAAAAGAAATAAAAGTTGAGATTAAAGAGCATTGGGGAGATGATGCAAAAAAACTTAATAATCAAATATTTGAATTTTTACAACAAAGATTTGAAGAAATAATCAGCCAATTTGATAGTTCTATTTTAATATATGCTTATAAACAAATAGAGTACATAGAGGGGAAAAGAGAGACTGATAAAAATCAAATGGAATTTGATGTTCAAAAGTATATTGCATTTGATATTCATGAAAGACATAATGACGAGAGGTTAGAAGTATCTGAATTAGCAGTTTCTGCTAAACATATCTTGCATAGTATTTTAAAAGTTAATCCACAAGGTCATAAAAATATAGTTGATTCTGATTGGTATGAGTTGATGGCATTTTCAAAAATAATAAATGAAACAATACAAAGAAGTGAGCAGTTACACTATAAACTTTCCGAGATGGGTATAGATATTACACATTCTTATGAGTTGATTGATATAGATAAATCTACAGTAGTAGATTTTAATAAGCACTATGAACAGGTTACTGATTCTCAAATTTTGTTAGCTAAAAATAAATTAGAAGATAAAAGTTCTAAAAATGATTCATCTATTGATTCATCTCCTTTTGATAAAGAATTAAATAGTGCATGGAAAGAAGAATATGGATTTTATTTAGAGGATATGATAAAAGTAATGATGGCTTTAGGACAATATACTATTGATAATGATTTTAATCCAGTTTTATCTTCTTTGTCCATAGACGAAATTGATAACCATTTAAAAAATACTTTTAAAGAAACTATTCCTTTTGAAGCAGTTGAAAAAGTATTGAGTTTTCTATCTTTAAACTTTACGACATATAAAGATTATAAGCCCCTTGATTACAGTATTAATAAACTTATGACGAAGAAAGAAAGATTAAATCTTTCTCCTTTTATTAAAGTAGAAGATAAATATCTTTTTGGGCATCAATTGTTATTAAATGTAATTGATGGTTGGATTGATTCTTTAGTAAAAGGGGATCTTTCTTTTTCTATTGATGAGAAGAGTTTAGTTAAAAAAGAGTTAAATAACATTCACAATAAACTTGATAAAAAGCTAGAAGTATTAGCATACAATGAAGCTGTTAAGGCTGTGAGTAAGAACTTTGTTAGAATGACTATAAATAAGTTTAAAGTATTATCCGAAAATTTTCCTCAAAAACCAGCTTGTGGAGAGATAGATTTACTTGTTGTAAATGTAAAAGCAAAAATAATATTTGTAATGGATGCTAAAAATGTAAATAAAAAATTTCATGTATCTGCTATTGATAGAGAATTAAATAAATTTCTTAAAGGGAAAAAATCATACTTAATAAAGTTAACTAAGAAGTTTGATTTTATTAAAGAAAATCAAGATGAGATTTTAAATCATTTTAAAATCACAGACAAAAATGGATGGAAAGTCAAAAAAGGGTTTGTCGTTAACAGACTTTATATATCTGCTTTTTATAAAGAGAAAGTTGATTTTGTTTTGGTTGATGACTTGGAAAGGTATATTCATCATGTATAAAAACATCCAAAACCTAACTATCCACCTAACCCAAACAAAAACCCAAAAAGTAGGAACCCTAGCCACAAAAAACAAAAAAATCTACTTCGAATACGACAAAGCGTTCCTAAAAACAGGCATAGAACTCTCCCCCTATAAACTCCCATTAAAAGCAGGACTCCACAGATGTGATGACAGTACTTTTGAGGGACTTTGGGGTGTTTTTAATGACTCTTTGCCTGATGGTTGGGGGCGATTGTTGATGGATAGACACTTGATGAAGTTGGGGGTGAACCCAAATACTTTAACCCCACTAGATAGACTGACCTATGTAGGCACTCATGCCATGGGAGCATT
>DQSS01000046.1 GCA_015663165.1 Arcobacter sp.
CTCATATCTTATTCCTTGTATTTCTTATTTTTATTCTAACATTTGGAATAAGAAATGTAATTTAAGTGGTTCGAATTATGGGGTTCATTATAATTCAGCCAAATTGCAGCTTGATAATTGTAAGATTTTATTTAAATTAATGGAGAACTAATTGTATAAAATATTTTCAACCTTTACTGGTGCTGGTGGTTTAGACATTGGCTTTCATGGAGACTTTAAGTTTCTAAGTAAAAAATATAAAAAACTACCATTTGAAACTAAATATGCTTTAGAATATGATAAAGATGCTATAGATTCTATTACTTACAATAAAAAATACTTTCCAGATACAACACTTTTACATGAAGACATTACAGAAGATATTGATAAAAGATTATTGAAATATCCTAAAAATGAATTTGATGTATTTTTAGGTGGTTTTCCATGTGTTACCTTTTCGGTTGTTGGAAAACAAAAAGGAATTAAAGATGATATTAGTGGGCAATTGTATGAAAGTTATGCAAAATATTTAGAATATTTACAACCTAAAGTATTTATTGCTGAAAATGTAAAAGGTATTTTATCCGCAAATAAAGGTGAAGCTGTAAAAATAATAAAGAAAAGATTCGAAGTAGATGGATATAATCTAAAAATATTTCTAGTAAACTTTGCAGACTTTGGTGTCCCTCAATTAAGAGAAAGGGTATTATTTATTGGTGTCAAGAAAAGTTTAAAGATTGATTTCATACCACCTGAATTTGTAACTAAAAATAGCCATATTACCTCAAAAGAAGCATTCCAAAAACTACCTAAAAACTGTAAGCATATGATACATTTAAAGGTTGGAGAAAGAGTTGTTGCAAGATTAAAACATATAAAAGAAGGTGGAAACTTTAAAGATGTCGAGAATACAGAACATGCCGTTAAGGGCCTAATGTCAAATATATATAGAAAGTTACACAGTGATAAACCTGCATACACCGTTATCGCTTCAGGAGGTGGTGGAACATGGGGTTATCACTATAAAGAACCAAGACCTTTAACCAATAGAGAAAGAGCAAGATTACAAAGTTTTCCAGATGATTTTAATTTTCAAGGAAACACTACCGAAGTTAGAAGACAAATTGGAAATGCGGTTCCCCCTGCAGGAATATACGCTTTTGCAGAACGGGTACAAAATGTTTTAGATGGAATAACTCCAAAATACAATCCAGATGATTGCATTAAAGAGTATGATGTAGAAAAAAAGAAATTTATTTAAACATTTATTATAGTTGAAGTAAGCACTTCAATAGAATCGTTAGATATACCATAAGTCGATAAATGGGCATGTGTCAATCTACCTTCCGCTATTAGAGCCTTAATAATATCTTCACCTTGTAAATGTTGTAACCTTCCTATCGCTTGATTAGGCACTCCTTTAGTAGAAGCTCCAATAGATAAAGTATTTTTTAAAGTAGGAAATTTGTAAAGATCATCAGCGACTATACCATTAAAAATATCTAAAAACTCGAGATCGATAGTTCCATGAGGCATGACCATACCTAATGGTACATGGATGTCATAAGGTCTTCTGATAACTTTAACTATCGCAACTAAACTATTATCATATGAAATACTTTTTAATGCATCATCACCACTAATTTTGATAAAACAAATATCATTAATATTAATTTCATCTAAATACCAACTTAAATTTCCAAAAGGCATAGTCGTACTAGCTGTTGCTCTTACTATAGTACTTACAGTACTCTGTTCATTTGTTCTTAATGCATAATAATTCATCTTTTTCCTTTTAATTATTTGCTTCTCTAAATTCTTCGTACTTACCTAAAGACGCAAAATCAATTTTATATTCAGTATCTGATAATTTATAAATGATTACAGAATCAATTCCTATTCTATCAAGATAGGCTCTATCAATTAATGTTCTAGGCGGTACCTTCAAGACATCTCGTAATACCCACTTGCCTAAAGCTTTATTTGGATTTGACATCAAGCCTTTTTGTCCACCTTGGCACATTTTAGAATTTAATATATTTCCATCTGGCAATATTAAATCAAATTTATCAATTACATTATCTGGGAAAAAACCTATAAATATTTTATGTATCCATGAAGGAACAGGTATATATAATTCATTGTCATTTCTCAACTTACCAACTTCCCTAGGTGCGGAATTCCACTGATTTATGCCACTTTTCAATCCTGGTTCAAAACTATTTGAACTTGGTGCATAAAGGGGTAAATAAATAAATGGATATTTTGAAGCAGTTATTGCTATTACAGGCATTGATTTACTGATACAATTTAATGCAGTATATGGTTCAGCTAAGATATCTATATGTATATCTTCTAAACTTTCTTTACAGACAAACCTTTTATATAAAGTACTTTTTGATAAATTAAACGAATATTTATTTATACCATCAGTAAACTTTATGGTATTTCCTTTTTTATTAACATCTTTAATCGTATCAATTATTATCATATCCATAGGAAATTCATAAACTGAAATAGTGTTTTCATGTCTAGTTAAACAATGATATATTAACTTTTTCAGTTGATAACTTTCTATAACTAAATCTAATCTCTTATTTCTTGCCTCTGAAATGAATTTTATAACTTCTGTATCAGTCATATCCGAATATTCATTTCTAATTGCATTGAACTCCGCAATTTTCTGAAATGTTTTTCCATTGTTATGTAAAAAAGTTTTTAATCCAAAGCCTATCTCACCTTTCACAGCATCAATAGCTACATCAGAGCGTGATAAGTTTTCTGCCTCAAATGCTAAAGAAAATATATTTTCAGCAGCACGATAGTACAAATATGGAGATAAACTATCTGAAAATAATTTAGACAAAGAACTTGTCATCTTTAAATATTCAATGTATTTTCCTTTTTGTATATCTACTTGTGTGGTATAAAACATATTAAACTTCCTCCGTACTTTTACATAATTGACTTAGTGGTATTTCTAAACCTTTAGAAAGTTTTAATAAATTTTTGTACGAAGGATTTCTTTTTCCTCTTTCCAATAAACTTATATATGTTCTGTCAAAATTACATTTAAACGCTAATGCTTCTTGAGATAGCGATAATTCTATTCTAAAATATTTTATTTTATTACCTAAAGTAATTAATTCTTGATTTTCCATCTGGCTATTCTACAGAATTGATGACAATAAATCCACGGACAATATGTCACGTTATGTTTTATTTGAGAAATTGGGACAGGTTGAATAAAAAGCAAGTAGCCCTGTACGAGCAAGGCATAGTAAACATACAAGACATACCAAGTACCTTTACCGTGACAGCCAAACAAAGCCAATCCGTACAGAACCATAAGCTAGGCGTAACACACATAGACAAGGAAGCCATAAAAGCATTTCTAGGTACTCTGAGTTACCCTATCTACCATTTAGACTTTGAGACCTTTCAACAAGCCATACCTGAATGGAAAGGCATCAGTCCCTTTATGCAGATACCCTTTCAGTATTCGCTACACATAGAACATGAAGACGGCAGACTGGAGCATCGTGAGTTTCTAGCAGAGTATATGGAGCAGACCCTAGAGAAGAA
>DQSS01000284.1 GCA_015663165.1 Arcobacter sp.
AAAAAAAGAAATATTATTTTTAGAACTATTTGCTAAGAATATAAATAAAGTTGTTAACTATGATGAGATAGATGAATATGTTTGGGAAGGTGAAGTTACAAATATTGATAACATTAGAGCACTTATCAAAAGACTAAGAAAAAAAATACCTAATAGAAGTATACAAATAGTAACAGGTATAGGCTATACCCTATCAAAAGATGTAACAATATCTTTTTAGAGTAGCAAAAAGTAACACTCAAAAGCCTTGTTTTACAAGCTATCTCTAAGCTTTTTTCACTTTTAAATTCTTCAATAATTCTTATGTTCCTATTAGTAACATTAAATAATAATATATTAAATTAGCTAGTAATTAAAATACCTATTATTATTAATTGGTTATTATCTTAGAAGTAATGTATGAATAATCATATATTCGTTTAAATTAATTGAATAATGAAGGGGAAAATATGTCTTTAATGAAAGCACCTGAAAATACTCCAGTTTGGATTGACACAGCAAGATGTAAAGCTTGTGATATTTGTGTAGCAGTATGTCCATCTGGTGTACTTTCTATGAAACAAGAGCCAACATCTACTCTAGGGGCGATGATTAGTATCGAACATCCAGAAGCATGTATTGGTTGTAATGACTGTGAGTTAAACTGTCCTGATTTTGCAATATTCGTTGCAGATAAAAAAGCAGATGGTATTAAATTTGCTAAATTGACAGATGAAGCAAAAGCTAGACAAGCAGCTATTGTAGAAAATAACTATAGATTACCTATAAATTATGGTAAATAAGGAGAATATGAATGGCAACTAGAGAAATAATATCTACTGGTAATGAACTATCAGCTCTTGCGGGAGTTGATGCAGGTTGTACATTTTTTGGAGGTTACCCGTTAACACCATCAAGTGAAATTATGCATGAAATATCAGATTTACTACCAAAAATTGGTGGTACGTGTATTCAAATGGAAGATGAAATTGGTGCTATTTGTGCTGTTATTGGTGCTGGTATGGCAGGTAAACGAACTATGACTGGAACATCTGGACCAGGTATGAGTTTAAAAGCAGAAAACTTAGGACTAGCTCAAATGGCTGAAGTTCCTTTAGTTTGTGTAAACGTAATGAGAGGTGGTCCATCAACTGGTCTTCCTACAAGAGTTTCACAAGGTGATATCAAGCAAGCTTCAAACCCATCTCACGGTGATTATAGATCAATCACATTATGTGCTGGTTCTTTAGCTGAATGTTATACTGAAACAGTAAGAGCATTCAACTTAGCTGATAGATTTATGCAACCTGTAATTGTACTTTTAGATGAAACTATTGGTCACATGCATGGTAAAGCTATTCTTCCAACACTTGAGGAAGTTAAAGCTGGAATTGTTCCAAGAAAAACATTTGATGGACCTGCTGAAGAGTATTTTCCATACGAATGTGGACCTACTGATGCTGCTGTACTTAACCCAATGTTTGAAGGTTATAGATACCACTATACAGGTCTTCACCATGACAAAAATGGTTTCCCAACTGAAGAGATAAATACTTGTAGAAAACTAATCCAAAGATTAGAAGACAAAGTAATGGCTCATCAAGATGAAATCGAATCAAATGAAGAATTTATGATGGACGATTTAGATGGTTCTGATGGTGAAGTATTAATTGTTGCTTATGGTTCTGTTGCACTTGCTGCAAAAGAAGCTATTAGACACTTAAGAAAAGATGGAATTAAAGCTGGTTTATTTAGACCAATTACAATTTGGCCTTCTCCTGCAAAGAGAATCAACGAAGTTGTAAATAAAACTAAAAATGTACTTTGTGTTGAATTAAATATCAGACAATATACTGAAGAGATCGAAAGAGCTTCAGGTAGATTAGATATTGAAGGTTTATACAAGGTAAATGGTAGAGCTATTTCTCCTCATGAGATTGTAGCAAAAGTTAAGGAGGTATTCTAAAATGGCATTTAACTATGATAAATATTTAAGACTTGAAAAAATGCCAACACTATGGTGTTGGGGATGTGGTGATGGTGTAATTTTAAAAGCATTCATTAGAGCTGTTGAAAAAATGGGTTGGACACAAGATGAAGTTTGTGTTGTTTCTGGTATTGGTTGTTCAGGAAGATTTTCTTCTTATGTTGACTTCAATACAATTCATACTACTCATGGTAGAACTGTTGCTTATGCTACAGGTGTTAAACTTGCTAATCCAGATAAACATGTAATTTGTGTTGCTGGTGATGGTGATGCACTTGCTATTGGTGGTAACCATACAATTCACGCTTGTAGAAGAAATATTGATATTAACTTTATCGTGATAAATAATTTTATCTATGGTTTAACTAACTCTCAAACTTCTCCTACAACTCCTCAAGGTATGTGGACTGTAACTCAAAAAGCTGGTAATATTGATCCAACTTTTGATGCTTGTGAGCTTGCAATTGCTTCTGGTGCTTCATGGGTTGGTAGAGAAACAATGCTTGATCCGAAGAAACTTGAAAGACTTTTAATTAAAGGTTTTCAACATAGAGGATTCTCTTTCTTTGATATTATGTCTAACTGTCATATTAACTTAGGTAGAAAAAACAAAATGGTTTCTGCTATGGATAACTTAGATTGGATTGATAGAATTACAACTCCATTATCTAAATATGAGAAATTATCTCCTGAAGAGCAATTAAATATGTTCCCTACAGGTGTTTTAAAACATGACACTGAAGTTAGAGAATATTGTGATATGTATCAAGATATTATTGATGCACATCAAGGTAAAAGAGCAAAAATTACACAAGATGATTTTGCTAAAAAAATATAAGGAGTAACACATGGCTAGAAAATTATTAAGATTTACAGGTGTTGGTGGACAAGGTGTTCTTCTTGCTGGCGAGATTTTTGCAGCTGCAAAAATCAAAGCTGGTGGTCATGGACTTAAAACAGCTACATATACATCACAAGTAAGAGGTGGACCAACAGTTGTTGATATTACTCTTGATGATGATGAAATCTATTACCCATATGCAAATGATGGTGAAATTGACTTTATGTTATCTGTTGCTCAAGTAAGTTATAACTCTTTTAAAAATGGTGTTACTCCAGGTGGAACAATTGTTATTGAACCAAACCTTGTAAAAGCTACTGATGAAGATAGAAAAATGTGGAATATCGTTGAGATACCTATTATTTCTATTGCTAAAGAAGAAGTTGGTAATGTTATTACTCAATCTGTTGTAGCACTTGCAATTGCAAATAACTATATGGATGCTCTTGATGAAGAACTATTAAAAAGTGTAATGCTTTCTAAAGTTCCTAAAAAAGTACATGATATTAACTTGATTGCTTTTGACTTAGGTAATAAGTATGCGGATGCTGCTAAAAAACAGTAGTATCTAAAATACTAAAAAAGGCACTTGATAATTCAAGTGCCTTTTTTTATGCAAAATAATAAGTAAATTTTTAAAAAATTTACTTATTATCTAGTTTATTTTTTCTTTGCTTTTAGGTACACTCGTTTTGGAGCAGGATACCCTTCAATAGTTTTACTATGATCATTCTTATCTCTAAAATCATCCAAACTCATACCAAATGTCCAAGGTGTTACTCTCTGTTCTTTATAATCTGTTGTTGTTATTTCTATTACTTCCACATCTACAAACCCTGCCCTATTTAGCCAGTTTTTAAAACAATTAACTGTAGGTATAAAATAAATATTTGGAATCATTGCATATCTATCTTTTGGAACTAAACATACCTCTTCTTCACCATCTATCATAAAACTATCTACAATTATTTCGCCACCTTTATTTAATGCACGATTTAAAGACTTTAAAGAAGCAATAGGGTCACTTCTATGGTAAAGTACTCCTAACATAAAAATAAAGTCAAACTTTGTCTCATAGTGCTCTAAATGCTCAACACCAAGAAGTTCATATTTAATATCACTTTTCATAAAATGATTTATAAAATCAAATTGTGTTTTAAATATAGCAGAAGGATCAAAACCTACAAGTTTTTTAGGCTTATCTTCTAGCATTCTAAACATATAATAGCCATTGTTACAGCCAACATCTGCTACAAGTTTATTTTCTAAATCAAAATGTGGTCTTAATAAGTTATATTTTAAATTTGATTGCCATTCACTATCTAGTTTCATACCGCAAAAATCAAATGGTCCTTTTCTCCAAGGTATAAGTTTTTTTGCAGATTCTTTAATAGTATCAATTTGATTTTCACTAAGTGTATTTTCATCACCAATAGTAAGCCAATCATTTAATTTAATATTAGCTTCACTTGGGATATCTATACTTTTTACAGCATCAAGAGCATCTCTCATTGGCTTAATATTTTTCCAACTTAGCCACTTTTCTCTTTCTTCTCTTATTAGATTTAAATTCATATTTATTGTATATTAACATTTGTTTAACAAACAAATATTATAATCCTTTACTAAAATAAAATAATCTCACAATAAGACTATATGAAATTATCAATTTCATTAAATCTTATTCCGCATACTTTCATAGGCAAACTTTTACCTTTTAGCATAACTTCATCGATTTTCGTTTCAATATTAAATAGTTTACAAACTTCATTTGAAATAAGTATATCTGTATCTAAAGTTCTTGTTTGAGTTTCAAGTCTAAATGCAGTATTTACGGTATCACCTAGTCCTGTGTTATTTGTTTGAGTACCTACAATTATTTCCCCAAGGTGAATACCTGCCGATATATCTAAAACAAACTCTCCATCTGTAATAGCTGAAGAGAGTTTTTTAGTTACATTACTCATCTGTAAAACTGTATTTAGTATCTTACTTGCCAATTTATCATCATCTGATACATCCCATCTAGAATATACACAATCTCCAATAAAGCTATCTATACATCCGTTGTTATCTTCAATACAAGAACTAATATCTTTAAACCAATTAGCCATAAATTTACTTACTTTTCGAATAGGTACAGATTCTGAAAATGCTGTATATCCTCTAATATCTGCAATTACTACAATTGAATTTACTATAAAATTAGTATCTAAAGATATCATTGTATCATCAGACTCATCATCTATTTTATCTTCATAAAATACAATTTGAGCATTTCCACACTGTATCAAACTTTTATGTTCTAACAATACTGGGCTATGAACTCTTTTGCCATCCTTAAAAGTACCATTTGAACTTCCTGAATCTATAATATAAAATTTATCACCTATTTGTTTTATTATAGAATGGTTTCTTGAAACTGTAGTTTCGTTGATAACTAGTTCGCTTGTTTTACTTCTACCTATAGAAATACTATTTTGTTCAAGCTGTACTCGATTGGCCTTATATACTAGATATGCCATTATTATACCTCTACGATTATTAGTGTTAAGTTATCTTTAGCACCGTTAATATATATTTTGTTTTGTATTATATCACAATAATCTTTTGAATTGTTTTGTACTATTTCAAGTATTTCTTCATCACTTATAAAGTTAGTAATACTATCTGTACATAGTAAATAGTAGTCCTCTTGTACATAAGTGCTTACCTTAATATCTAAATCAAATACTTCAAAGTTACCAATTGCTTTTACCAAGACATTTTTATTACTAGAATCACTGGTATCGTCAATAGTCATTTGAATAATTG
>DQSS01000161.1 GCA_015663165.1 Arcobacter sp.
TGAAAAGGTATTTTTCCCTGATTGGGCTGAGGATGTGAGTCATGATGTTCCTTTTGAAGATGGAGAGAGTGGTGAGATAGATATTACTATTACGGCGAAGAGTCCGATATTTATAAGAGACCATAAGAAGCCTGAGCAGTTTTGTCAGCATGATGGCAAATATTATATCCCCGGTTCATCTGTCAAAGGTATGGTTAGAAATGTATTGGAAATTATGAGTTTTTCTAAGATGAAACCCTTCAATGATGACACTTATGCTTTTAGAGACTTAAGAAATGATGATTTATATATGCAACATTTCAAAATAGATAAAATATATTGTGGCTGGTTAAGGAAACTAGATAATGAGTACATTATTGAAGATTGTGGATTCCCAGGTTGGATAGAACACACAGAAATAAATCCTTTAATTGATGGTTTTTCATGTAAATTTGATAGTACTTTCCAAAATAATAAACCTGAATATAAAACAGCAAAATATAAATATAATTTAATTAATAAAAATGTAGTTTTTAAGAAAGAAAAGTTTTCTCAAAAAGGAACAGATTATAATCGTTGTCAATATAGAATAGATAGTAATGGTAAAGAAGCAGAGCTTGTTTTTACTGGACAAACTAAAGGTCATGAGGGTAGTGGCAGAACAGGGGATGGTCAGAAACATGAGTTTTTATTTTTTCTACCAGCTAATAAAAATATATTACAAGTAGAAAGTAAAATATTTGAGAATCTGAAATTTGCATATTTTGATGGTAAATATAATGAGTCTAAAGATTGGGCAGTCTGGAAAGATGAGCTTGCGTCTAATAGGAGAGTGCCAGTCTTTTTTCAAAAAGAGGATAATGGTTCAGTTTTACATATGGGGTTGTCTTATCTCTATAAGCTTCCATATAAACATAGCATAAAAGATGGTGTGTTTGTCTCACATCATGATATTGTACATCGTCCAGATTTGGGTGAAACTATATTTGGGTATACAACAGCAGACAATAATCAATCCCTAAAGGGAAGAGTACAGTTTTCACATTTTCTACTAGACCAAAAGGATAACAATAAAAAGGATGAAAACGTAACAGTAATTCTAGGATCACCAAAGGCTTCTTATTATCCCATATATATAAGGCAAAAATTAAATAGTAGTAATTATAGTACATTAATGGATGATGATGCCATATTATCTGGTAGAAAAAGATATCCTATTCATAAGACTTATAAACCCATAGTGAGCATAAAAACTGAGGATCTAGAGAAATTTAAAAAAGTGTCAACTACATTTACTCCTCTTAAATCACATGTAACTTTTGGTGGGAAATTAAGGTTTCATAATATAAAAAAATCAGAGCTAGGGGCACTATTATCTGCTATAACATTCCATAACAATAGTGAGTGTTATCATAATATTGGGATGGCTAAGGCTCTAGGTTTAGGTAAAATTAAAATTAATATATCTAAGATTAAGATTGATAATAATATATATACTAAAGATAAAATAGATAATACTATTAAAATATATTTGAAAATGTTTGAAACTGAACTATCTAAACAAATTAAAGATTGGGCAAATAAGGCTGAACTAAAAGAGCTTTTTACTATGGCAAGAGATCAAGACAATCAAGGTAATTCAGTTTTAGAATATATTAGTTCTATTAAGGATTTTACAAAATTAAAAGCTAATAAAAATGATACATTAAAAACTATACATTACCTGCAGCGTTATTCACAACTAAATAATATAAAAGTAAACAAGCCTGAATCTTTAATTGACAAAGATGATATATATAATCAAGAACTTGTTGACACTATTGAAGAGAAACATAGAGAAATGGATTTTCTTAAGGCTAAAGAAACAAAAGATATAAATATTATAAAACTTTTTTTATATAAATACAAAGACAGTAAAAATGATATTCTTGAAATAAAGTCTAAGCTGGATGATATGTTAAATCACTTGCTATGTGATAACAAAAATAAGTCTAAAATGTTACAAGAAAAATTATTGTTTCAAGAAAATAAAAATAAAAATAAAGAGCAAGAGCAAAGAAGAAACAACTTAATTGATATGTATGAACGTATAGGATCTGCAAAAATTAGAAGAATACATTCTCGGACACGATTACCAAATGTATTGAATATTGAAAAAGATTATCTTGACTTAATAATACAAAACCTAAATATACAAATGCAAAACAATAGTTCTATAGCTGATAAAGACATGCTTAGAATAATTGATAAAATATTACGTGATGATTATAATATTCTATTGATTGAAGCTCTATTGGTTGAGAAAAATGTAACTTTTGAACAGTTGCTACAATTTGCTGAAGATGAAAATATTGATATTGAAGAGAATAGTAAATATCTTTCCTTAGATATAGCCAAATCTATAATAGAATATATGGCTGTAGAATAATGCCTAAAACAATCATCTCAATCCTTGGAACATCAGGAGCATTCTTTAACTTCAAAGACTGCACTCCACAAACCCATGAAGATGGAAGTATCA
>DQSS01000246.1 GCA_015663165.1 Arcobacter sp.
ATTTTTAAAATTAATACTGTGATTCCTTTATTTTTAACTCAAATAATTATGTTTATTTTAAAAGTTTATTTTCATCACCTGACCCTAAAATTCTTTTTCTTAAATCGCCCATACCCATGTTAGGATTTACGTTTAGTGAGTCTAGTGTCGCTTGATGTTTAGCAAATACATCTTTGAAGAATGCTGTGAAACCATAACCAAACATAATAGGGTCAGAGATTTTCATCTAAGAATAATTCTTTCTCAATTTCGTTAAAAAAAGGACTTGAAATATTATTTTCTTTAAAAGTTTTAAAATCATTTTGAATTAAAACTCTCCATAATGTATTTTTCTGAACAACTCTATCTTTATATTTAGGATTAAGATAAATAGCTTTAGCTTCTTCAATATCTCCATTAAGTAGATATGCATGTGCTAAATTTTCTGTTAAATTAGGAGTAAGTTTTGGATAAAGATTTATTCCTTTTTTCCCAAACCTTATAGCTTCTTCATATTTTTTTATCAAAATATAATGCCATGTTACACTGCCATATTTCATCGCAGCACTTTTATCATTTGGACTATACTTTATTGATAGCTTAATGTTTAAATGAGCTTTTTCATAATCTTTTTTTGCGATAAAATAAGAAGAAATCCAACCATAATAATTATGAAGACTGTCCTTTTCTTCTTTTGTAAGTTCGAATGTGATTGGATTTAAATTCTGATTATTTAAAACTAAATTCATAACTTTTCTTACATGTCTTAAATTATCAATTTTTGTTGGAAATAAATTAATCATTTTTTTTGTTAACTTATTAATTTGATCTTGTTTTCTTTCAAGGAAATGTATATAAAGTTTTTCATATAAGGCACTATAATTATCTTTCTGAATTTCTAAAATCTTATTTAATTCTTTTTTTGCACCTAATAAATTTGCTTTATCTCTTAATCTATAAACATTTTTTTTAAAAAAATATGGCAGAGTTGTATTTAATTCAAAATATTCTTTTTTATTAATTTGATTAGAATCAAGTTTGTAAATTCCATAAAAGTACATATTTTCTATATCTTTTTTTTGTTCTTTGGTATATTTAGTAGAGTTTTGAATACTATGATGATAAAGAATTCTTGAAATAGATTGAATCTTATTTAAATTATTTTTTGAGATTGAAATAATGTCAAAACTATTCATATCTTTCATAAAAGTATAGTTTTCTTTTATCTTTTCTTCAAAGTCCGTAAGATTCTCTAATCCTTCTTTAATAAATCGTTTATTTTTAATTAAAACATTTAATTTGTTTTTTGTAGGATTATTTATAAATGAAAATAGATGAACTATATATCTTATATTTTCTAAATTTTCTTTATCTATATTCTCATATTTTTTAAAAAGTTTTGGTAAAGTTCCATCAATCACTTTGGTTAAAAAATTTAAAAGTAAATCTAATTGTTCTGAGTTCCAACTCCATATAGCAGAAGACAATCCATTGTCTAATTTTTCAGTTATATATTTTTTTTCAGAAAAAGCTAAATCTGAAAATATTATATTGAAATCAGCTAAGTTTTTAGATTCTTTAGGATTTTGAATTGCACTTACTACACCTTGGGGAAGAATTTCATTTAAAGCTTTCTCTTTTTTATCTTTAGGATAATTAACTAAATTTATAACTAAATTTAAAAGTTCTATATTATCAATTTTTCCATCTTTTTGAATATCTGTATTTAAAAGAGTTGCCCAATATGCTCCAATCATATTATCTTGTTGACTATCTATTTTATCTAGTCTGATATCTGCTATATTTTTTTGATAAAAAGAGATGACCGTCGTTGCAGATAAGGCAATAACAAAAGTAGTGACTCCTATTTTTATCTGTCTGTTTCTTTTTATCTTTTTTTCTACTTCTAAATTTTCTAATTCTAATTGAATATCTCTTGCTTCTATACTCTTTTTAATAAAATCTTTATCAGGTTCTAACTCTTTAGGAAAAAGTTCTAATTTTTCCTCTGCCTCTTCAAGTTGTCTCCCTCTTAAAAGATAGCTCTCATCATAAATTGCACCCTTTATCCAATCATCAATAGTTAATCTTAATTTATTTTGCCATAATCTAAATTCTCTATCTTCATCTATCCATTTTTTTAAAGTTGACCACTGAGTAATTAATGCTTCATGGATTATCTCTACTTGCTGTGTTATCTTATTTTCTTCACTGCCTGTTACAATTAATCGTTTGTTAGCTAACTCAGTTATTGTTTTTCTATCTTCATCTATAAAATTATTAAAAGTTGCAATTTGTCGAGTATCTTTTGCTCCTGCTCCAGGATGAATAAGTTGAATCATTACTCTCCTAACAGATTCCTTCTCTTCTTCTGTTTCAAATTCGTTAAACACATCTTCTGCATATTTTCCTAATGAAGTGACAACTCCTCCTATTTCATCTAATGCCTTATTTGTAATTACTCCATACTCTTGATTTTCCCATAGTTTTGTAAGTGCAAATTCTAAGAGAGGGAGTTTCCCCTTTACATTTTCTATGTCATTTAATATACGCTCAATCACTCCATCTTCAAATCGAACATCTTGTATATGTGCAGGTTTTAAAATAATATCTTTTAACTTTTCACTCTCTAAATTTCCTATAAAATGTTTTGTATCATCATTTAATATATTTATGTATTCAGGATAGTTCAATAATTTTTCTAAAAAATCTACACGCATAGAGATAACTATCTGTACAGGTAAATCTTTATCATTTATGATTTCTAAGAGTTGCATTAAAAATAGAGATTGTACTTTTTTTGAAGAGTTTGTAAATAACTCTTCAAATTGGTCAATTATTATGATGACAGGAGATATTTCTTTTGAAATTACTTTAAGTTGGTCTCTTATACCTGAAATATTTTCTGTTGTAGAAAAATCTTCTTGCATCTTCCTAGTTTTTTTTGCATGTTGTGTTTTATCTTCTTCAAGATGTTCTATTAATTTTGAAGCCATCTCTTCAAATGGATTACTGCTAGGACGGAGTGATATAACTGTATATTCAAAATTATTTTTTAGTATGGGTATAAGTCCTGCATTAAGAAAAGATGATTTTCCAACACCACTAATACCTATAATAGAAAAGAATCTATATTTAGAGTTTAAAGATAATTTAGACATGACTTTATATACTTCATCATTTCTTCCAAAATAAAACTGACTATCTTTTTCTCCAAAAGAATTTAACCCTTTATATGGATTTCTTGGTCGAATATAACTCCCTAAATATTTTTTAAACTCATCAATCTCCAAAATAGTAGAAGATGGAATCATATATGATTCTGTTATCAGATAGGATTCTTTTATCAATTCTTTTTCATCTTGAATCCACTTTTTTTTAGCAACAATAATACCAATAATACCATTATTCTCTTCATCCCATACAGGAGCCCCACTAAAGCCATAATCCATGATATTATTTAATTCAGGATTAATTTGTCCTAGAGCCGAAAAATTATTTCCTATATATTTAGCATTTACCCATCGTCCATGGTATTCATCAAAACCAAAAATTTTTACATCTAAACTACTTTTTCTTACTTCTATTAGAGGATAATTTGGAATATTAATTTCTTCATCTAAAAGTAAAAGAGCAATATCATTATAAGTATTTTTGTTAGAGTCTTCATTCAATATAGCATGGAGAGTCTTAGCTTGTTGTTTTGATTTCTTATTGGAGTTGTGTAGTCCAATTGTAATTTTTTTATCTATTGTTGCTTTAATCTCCTCATGTTTCATAGATAACGCATCACAAATAACATGTCCACAAGTTAAAATATACTTTTTTGCGATAATGACACCTGTTCCAATTACATCATTATTCTCATCAAAAATTTGAACAATAGATTGTTGGTAAGGTTTTTTATACATCATATTATTTAGGATTTGACCATTTTAATTTTAGATTAAATGTAGCTTCACTATCTACAGAAGCAAAAATAATACCTGCCTTACCACCAAATTTTACACCAAAAGAGAGCTCAATATCATCAGGAGTATTGAAGTCTTTGAGTGATTTCATTATAAGGCTAGAAACAGGTTTTATCTTTTCTATTAAAGTTTCAAATTTTTCATCTGCTTCAATAATATTATCTTTCTTTTTTGATGTTTTAGTAAGCCCCCCAGATATACCCTCTTGACTCTCAACATAAATCTCTGTACCATCATCTAATTTAAATTTTAATAAAGTTTTTCCCATGATTTCTCCTTATAGTTCTTTTAAATTTTTTAATAAAGTATCATAATTTGTTTTTTTTGATTTACGTTCTTTATCTTGTATCTTTTTCAATTGGAATACTCTCCACTCTATTAAATGTTTTTTATTTAATGACATTATCTCTTTTTGATATTTAATTTCTAACTCTTCAAGTTTCTTTTTTTCGGTTTCTAATATCTCTTCTAGTCGACCTATTTGCTTATCAGTCATTGATGGCATAATATCATACCAATATTGCCTTTCATCATCATCCATACTCTCAGTATGATAGATAAGTTGTATTAGTTCAGAGTTTTTTTCTTCAATTTTATAACTAATATAGAATTTACTAAAAGCTCTTTTATTTTCTGGTTTTTTTGCCTCTTTTTCAATTAGTTTTAAACCTTCTAAAATATGTGGATATTCTTGTTGTATTTTTGGACTTACATATATGGTATTATTATTTTCTCCTGAAAATTTTATTTGCTTAGTTTGAAAATTCTCTTTATTAGCAAAAAGAGCTATTTCTTTTAGATTTGCGATGAAGG
>DQSS01000103.1 GCA_015663165.1 Arcobacter sp.
CATCATGGGGAATTCAGACTGATGAGTAAAGAACTATTAGAAGATTTTAAAAAATATGAAGAAAAAAATAGATATATAAGAGGCTTAATCCTTAGTTTAGAAAGTAAGTATGCCATTGTAGAGTATAGTCGGAGAGAAAGACAAGCAGGAGAAACAAAGTTTAAACCACTAAGGCTAATAGAACTTGCCCTAGAGGGTATCACATCATTCTCCACTGCTCCTATACGCTTAATAACAATAACAGGTTTTATATTATTTACTTTGTCACTTTTTAGTATGTTGTTTATTCTATATCAAAAGTTTTTTGGCAGTATTGAAGTTGAAGGTTGGGCGTTCTTAGCTCTAGCTGTTTCCCTTTTTGGAGGACTAAATAGTTTATTTATTGGTATAATAGGCGAATACCTTGGTAAAAACTATATGGAATCTAAAAATAGACCTATGTTTATTGTGAGAAAAGTCTATGATGTTAAGTAATTATGTTTTTTAAATATATATCTGTAGGTTTAATAAATACATTACTAACGCTCATTGTGACTTTTTTTTGTTATAAAGTACTTAATATAGACTATAAAATAGCCTATGCAATAGGTTTTTTTATAGGTTTTTTAAATAGTTTGATTCTTAATAATATCTATACATTTAAAAAAAATAGGAAGAATTTTGACCTATCTTATTTGCTGAAGTACACAACTTTATTTTTAGTTTCTTTTTTAGCAAGTGAACTAGTATTGTTGTTATGTGTAGAAGAATATCAATTAGATGAGTTAGTCAGCATATTCTTAGCAATGTTAACATATACATTATTTAGCTATTTTTTGTTTAAGAAATATGTATTTAGTTATAATAGCAAGAAATTTAAAGGGATTTAGTTTGATAAATATTCTACGCACTAATTACATTTATATAATATTATTTTTCATTTCAAATTTTTTTCTGCTTGTTAATTATGAAGGTTTATATTGGGATGACTGGACATTGTACAATCAAGATAGGCGAGTATTAGTTGTCCTTTTTGACATGCTTCATCATGATCTTAAAGGAGATTTTTACCTCATTATTTCTAAATTTTTCAATCACATCTATTTATTTAGAATTTTTGTTTTTATATCATATTTATTAATCGCTTACTTTACATATAAGGTACTTAGTTCTACAAAGTTATTTAATAAATTTGAAAATAAACTTATTTCATTTGTATCAATAATAATTCCAATACATACTTCGATAACATTAATTTCTATTAATATATTTTTATTCCCAGTATTATTGTTTTACAGTGCCTTTTTTTTATTAACAAAATATTATCAGTCAAATAGTATTTATCTGAAAATAATAATTTTATATTTATTTTTTCTTTCATTTTCCACTAATTCATTGTTAGTATTTTATGGAATAGTTTTAGTGTATTTATTTTATATGGATAATAATCAAGTTATTAAAGTAAACTGCAAAACTATAAAAATTTATATAGTTAAAAGAGTGGATTTTCTTTTATTGCCAATTATATATTTTATTTATAAAAAAACTTTTTTAGTTCCATATGATTTATATGCTAACTATAATCAGATATCTATAAAAAACTTATTGAACATTGGGAATATCCTTGTGCAAACATATGAAGCTATGACTATTGAGATGTTAGTATATCTATTATCAAATATATATGTTATATGCATTAGTGCATTACTTGCTTTCTTTGTAAGTATCAAAATAAATATAAAGGAGCCAATATTTAATAATAAAATAATTTTATTATTTGGACTTTCTGCTATTTTATTTATTTTAGCTGTATTCCCATATGCAGCTGTTAATAAACTCCCAGTAATTGAAAATGCAAATGGAAGGTTTTCCTTATTGCTAGGGATCTCTTTAGCACTGACTTTTATTGGATTTAGCGCGAGCCTAAGTAAAGTATTTTATGGGTATAAAAATAAAGTGTTCGTGTTTATTATGAGTTTTATTATTATCTTGATGGTTGCAAAAAATGTAGAACAACAATACAAACTTAATTTAGATTGGTTCTATAAAGTTTCTTTAATTGAAAATTTTAAGCAAAATAAAGTCATAAGAGACAACACAACTTTTGTTATTAATAATTATCTTTATAAAAAATTAGTTTTTAAGTCTATGGGATATTATGACTGGACAGGGATGCTAAAGAAAGCATTTGGAGATACAAAAAGATTAATGATAACTCCTTCCGGAAAGAAAAAGTTTCCTACTGCCTATCTAAAACTAAGAGTTTATAAACATTATAATTCTTTTGAATGGGATGGAAATTTAAATTTTATAGAAGTAAATGTAAAAGAAAATATTCCTCTTTCTCCAAAGATTCAAGCTAAGTTGTTTTTATATTATATATTTAATTATGAAAAGTTTTTAGGGTTAGCAAAAGATCTAACTATAGTTAGTATTAAACCGTAAAAATGTACAAGTAAATAAAACTTTATAAAGGAAATATAATGTTAAAGGGTAAAATTATTGTTATTACTGGTGGTGCAGGGCTTATTGGACAAGCATTTGTAAAAGCAGTTGTTGAAAATAATGGTATTGCTATCATTGCAGATATCAATGAGGAACTTGGCAATGAAGTAAA
>DQSS01000142.1 GCA_015663165.1 Arcobacter sp.
AATCAAGAGTATCTAAGAAGAAAAAAACTTCAAGTGGAACTATTGGGAAGAGGATATGCTTGGCTTGATACAGGAACACATGAAAGTCTTTCACAAGCAAGCCAATTTATTCAGAACATTGAAGCAAGACAAGGATATAAGGTTGCCTGTATTGAAGAAATTGCACATTATAAAGGGTGGATAGACTCTGAGCAACTCATTAAATTAGCAGAACCATTGAAAAAAACACAATATGGTCAATATATGATAGACATAGCAAGTGAAAATAAATAAGTAAATCAAAGTAATTGCTAGTTTAAAACTAAAAGGGAAAATATGAGTACAGTAAATAAATCTATTTTACTAACAGGGTGTGCAGGTTTTATTGGGTCAAATTTTGTCCCATATTTTATTGAAAAATATTCTGAATATAATATTATAAATTTAGATCTTCTAACCTATGCAGGTGATCTTAATAATTTACAAGAAGTTAAAGAGCATGATAAATACACTTTTGTTAAAGGAAGTATATGTGATAGGGAATTAGTAGAAAAACTATTTAATGAGCATGATATTAGAGCTGTAATCCATTTTGCAGCAGAAAGTCATGTGGATAATTCTATAAAAAACCCTGGAGTATTTATTGAAACCAATGTAAATGGTACATTTACGCTGATTGATGTTGCATATAAATATTGGATGGAAAAACCTTTTGTGTACAAATCTGGATATGAAGATTGTAGATTTCATCATATCTCTACAGATGAAGTCTATGGTACATTGGGAGAAGAGGGACTTTTCACGGAAGATACATCGTATGCACCGAATTCACCTTACTCTGCAAGTAAGGCTGGTAGTGATATGATAGTTCGAAGCTATCACCATACTTATGGTATGAATACTGTGATTACCAATTGTTCTAACAATTATGGTCCAAAGCAACATGATGAAAAACTGATTCCTACAATCATAAGAAAAGCTTTAAAAGGTGAGATGATACCTATCTATGGTGATGGTAAAAATATACGTGATTGGCTGTATGTGCTAGATCACTGTAAAGGTATTGACCTTGTATATCATACAGGTAAAAGTGGAGAAGTTTATAATATTGGTGGAAGAAATGAACGTAATAACAACTATATAGTTGAAAAAATTTGTGAAATATTAGATGAAAAAATTCCACAAAATGAAAGTTATAAAAAGCTCATAAACTATGTAGAAGATAGGGCAGGACATGATAGAAGATATGCGATAGATGCCACAAAAATTGAGAATGAATTGGGTTGGAAAGCTGATGAAAACTTTGAAACAGGTATATTGAAGACAATAGAATGGTATTTGATAAAATACAATAAATTAATTTAAATGAGGAAAAAATAATGCACACAATTATTCTAATTAAATATATAAATAAAGGTCATTGAAAATATGCTACTGTCAGAATATACCTCAAATAGAGATAATAATTTTAACCTTCTTCGTTTTATAGCGGCATTTGTAGTTCTATATACACATAGTTTTTCATTGCTTTCTGGAAATATATATGATGAACCATTAAGAAGTACAATGGATATGTCACTGGGTGATATAGCAGTGGATATATTTTTTGTTACAAGTGGATTTTTAATTACGAGTAGTTATCTTAATAGAGGTAATTTAATCGCATTTGCCTGGGCTAGAATATTACGTATATACCCTGGACTAATTGTTGCTATGATCTTTTGTGTTTTTGTTGTCGGAGTCTGGTTTACAAGTTTAAGTACTGCTGAGTATTTAGCTGATGGTCAAACATATAAATACTTTTTTAAAAATATTATATTATTTTTTGGTGTTGAATATTACTTACCTGGGGTATTTAAAGATGTACCATATCCTGGAGCGGTAAATGGTTCACTATGGACACTCCCTTATGAAGTGAAAATGTATGCAATTTTAGCTTTTATTTTACTCATAGTTTCTTTTTTAAGAAGAAAAATAGAAATTATTACATTTAAAAATATTTTGTTATTTATTGGTATATTTTCTCTTATAATACTGTTTGTGAACCATTTCTATACACTAAGGGAGACATCAACATTTTTACCTAAATTTATTAGATTATTTTCTGCCTTTTTTGTTGGAGCAATGTTTTATGTTTGGAAAGATTCTGTTAGTTTGTCTTATAAATGGTTCATCATACTTGTCACTTTATTACTAATATCAAGTATTCATATTGATGTGTTTTTTATTGTATATTACCTTGTATTAGCATATATTATTTTTTTCTTAGCCTATGTCCCTACTGGGTTTATACGTAAATTTAATTATTTTGGTGATTATTCATATGGGCTTTATATTTATGCTTTTCCTGTGCAACAATCATTACTAGCACTCTATCCAAGTATATCTATTTTTAACATGGTTCTTTATAGCTTTATTATTACATTAATTCTATCAATACTTTCTTGGTATTTAGTGGAAAAGAAATTTTTAAAAATGAAAAATAATTATAAGTTTATAGAAAATATATTTAGTAAGTCTAGAGTATAATAATTTGACTTTTTTTGACATAATTACACTATGATGTGCATAGTTAGTACAAAATATAGTAGATTATAATCTATATGATGGCTTTGTGGTATAATTTTGTAATAAATATTATAGATATAATGTGATTTTAAAATAGTTTAAAATATATTATATTGAATTAAAAAGTTAGGATGGGAAAAATGAATAAGAATGGTACTTTATTAGATGTAAAAGAAGTAGGTGAAGTAGATATAAAAGAGTTATTTCAAACGTTAAAAAGACATAAATTTTTTATAATGTTTATGGGGTTATTATTTACGCTGATTTTTTCAGCATATGCATATTATCAGCCTAATGTGTATCAAGCAGATACTGTATTAGAAATTGGAGCAGGTCAAAAATCTGCAGGACAACAAGAAGATATTTTGAGTATGGCACTTGGCGGTGGAAAAGTTAATCTTGATACTGAAATTGGCATAATAATGTCACGAAAAGTGGCGATTAATACATTGAAAAATGTTAACCTAACGCATAGATATTATGCGATAAATGGATTTAAGAGACCTGTTGAACTTTATGATACTGTACCTTTTGAAGTATTAATGACCAAAGGACATAACTTATTATTTACACTTACCCCTATCAATTCTAAAACATATCGTCTGGAAGTAGAAGGTAAAGAAGATAATGAAAGTAGTTGGAGCTATGATTCTGTACATGAGTATAATAAAGAAATTAAAGATAGCCATTTCTCTTTTACGCTTTTAGTAAAAGATGTGAGAAGTCTTAGTGCCGAAAATTATCAATTTACAATATTAGATACATATAAAGCCATTAGATACTTACATGAGAATCTTGCGGTAGATCAAATGACGGAACTCTCATCTTTACTACAAATAAGATACCAAGATACAGTGCCATTAAGAACAAAACATGTTGCTGATGAATTAGCAAATAGCTATATACAACATGCAATTAAATCTAAAACTGTTGAGGCCTCAAGTATATTAGAGTTTATTGATCAGCAACTGGCTGATATTGACAATGGACTGAAAGAATCTGAAAATGAGTTAGAACAATATAAACAGTCAATAAGTACAGTAAGTTTAACTTTTAAAGCAGAAGGTGTTGTCGAAAAACTTAGTCAATACGAGACTGAGTTAAAGAAAATTGATATTAAAAAGAAAATGTTAGATACTATTTACAAAAAAGTAAAAGCAGGCACAAATCTTGAGACACTTTCAGTAGCAGGTCTTGATTTAGATGAAAGTTTGGGTACATTGGTTTCCAAACTTCAAGATGCTCTTTTAGAGAGAAGACCACTATTACAGCAATACACTAGTGCTCACAGAAAAGTTTTAAGTATCAATCGTGTAATTACACAACTTAAAAAAATGATAAGAATAAATATATCTACATTAAAGGCAAATATAGATCAACGTCAAAGTCTATTAGCTCAAAATGTTAATGATCAAAAAGAAATGCTAGAAGCCCTGCCTGAAAGTGAACGTAGATTAGGAAGGTTACAACGTAACTTTACAGTAAATGAAAAAGTATATTCATTTCTTCTAGAAAAACGTGCGTCTGCAGTAATTGCTAAAGCTGGTACAATTAGTGCAAATAGTGTATTAGATGAGGCAATGTTACCAGAAAAGCCTATTGCACCTAAGCGAAAAGTAATGGTAGCTTCAGGTTTATTACTTGGACTATTACTTGGTATAGCATTTGTGTTATTTAGAGAATATTTAGATACGAGAATAAAAGATGAGGATGATATTAAGAAAGTCACTTCTATACCATTAATTGGAACAATCCCATCTTTTTCTGGTTCAGAAGGAAAAGCTAAAGTTCTAGAAGCACCTAAGTCTGCTGCAAGTGAAGCATTTAGGGCACTACGAACTAACTTAGGTTTTTTATCACAAGGTGAGGATTCATTAGTAATAGCAAGTACATCCACGATTTCAGGAGAAGGTAAAACAACGATTAGTATAAACCTTGGGGCGGTAATGAGTTTAACAGGAAAGAAGACTATCATTGTGGACTTAGATATGAGAAAACCACAACTTCATAAGAGA
>DQSS01000146.1 GCA_015663165.1 Arcobacter sp.
ATAAGCTCATAATCTGTTATTTCAAATGAAGCTATTTTGTAGGCGCTTGGATTCAATTGCTCCAAGAAGTCAACGGCTGTTTTGTCAAAAGGTGAAGAGAAAATATCTATTCCTAGCTCTCTAGCATATCTGAAAAGTTCCTCATGCCATTCCCAAGGAAGTTGAGTTTCAGAATATAAATCAAAAAGACTTCGTCCATCCCAAAGTGTTCCACCTTTGACAATAAAGTCATCTTTCTTACAGTTAAGTGTAATGAGTTCTGCTTTGGATGTTTGAAGCTTTATTGCATTTGCTCCTATCTCTTTGGCGGCTTTAATAGTTTCTTTAGCAATTTCTATTTTCCCACCATGATTAGCACTGAGTTCGGCGATGATATAGGTACCATCTTTCTCTAAATCAAAATTTCCTATTTTCATTTTATGCGGTACTCCCTGCATCTACTGTTATGGTTGTTCCTGTAATATTTTTTGCATCATCACTTAGAAGATAACTAACCGTCCCTGATACATCTTCAACAGTTGCTAGGTGCCCCAAGGGACTCCTCCTTTCTATACTTTTAAGCTTTTCTCCCTCTAGCCCACTAGTCATAGCTGTTGCCATATAGCCAGGAGCAATAGTATTTACAGTAATTTTTGCTCTACCGAGCTCTCGTGCGAGTGATTTGGTAAATCCAGACATGGAGGCTTTAGTCGCACCATAGACAGAAAGCCCATTAAATCCTGTGGAGGCAATAATTGAACCAATGTTAATGACTCTACCTTGAAGCTTCATAAGCATAGAACGACTTGCATATTTTGTAATCAAGATAGGTGATTCGATATTCACTGCAATAAGTTCTTTTATTTGAGTTTCATGCATGGTGCCAAGTACACCATCGTGTCCTAACGCAGCATTGTTGATAAGTCCATAGATGCTGCCATGCGCTCTTGTGATGGTTCTGACCAAGTTCTGTATGTCATTGGTATTGCTAAAATCATACTCTATTCTAAAAAGTGCTTTTCGAAACTCTTTTTGTAATACTTTAAATTCATCAGTCATTGTTCTGCTGATGCCTACTACTTTGTAACCTTCATTTAAAAGTCGTACACAAATTGCCAAGCCAAGACCTTTTGATGCCCCTGTTACCACGATTAGTTTCACAATAATATCCTTTTTAATTTACCACTTTGGGTTGTTTCTAATGTCTTTACAAATTTAATGATGGCAGGCACTTTAAATCCTTCTAAATGCCCTCTACAATATTTTAAAATGAGAAATTTAGCTTCTTTTTTATCGAAATTTTCCTCACTTAAAACAACATTTGCACATACAAGTGAACCCATCATAGCATTTTTTAATGCATAAACATATGCAGCAGATAGTAGTCCAGAGTTTAAAAGTGCAGATTCTACTTCTTCTGGCTGTACTTTATTCCCTCCAACATTGATTGCACCTGAGTCTCTACCAAGGAAATATACTCTGTCATTTTTTATTTCAACAAGGTCACCAGTGTTTATATATCCTTCTTTGTCATACATGTCATTTTTTGAGAGATATTTTTGATTTTTTACTGTAGGTGCTATCCATAAAAGATTTTCATCATCAACTTTCATTTTAATGTCACATAGTCCACCCTCTAGAAATGAGACGGGAAATCCTTCTTCTCCATCAGTGACAGAAAAACCTACACCTACTTCTGTAGAAGCATAAATATGTATTATTTTTGCATTTGGAAATTTTTGCTTTAAAGCTTTAAGTATGTTGTTGTCAGATATCTCTCCTCCAAGTGTAATTCTTTCAAAATTGAGATTATCTGATTCTTTTGTCATTAAGACTTTTCGCCAAAAAGAAGGTGTGGCAGAAAGTGCATTGCATTTTTTATCTACAAGTTGTGAGAGTATTTCTGACATACTCTGTGTAGAATCAGTGATAACAAGTGTTGACCCAGATAGTAAAGACTGTAAAAGGACTTGAATACCAGAGAATCTATAGATATCAAAAACCAATCCCCAACGATACTTTTCTCCAAGCGTAACATCTGTTTTGGCTGTTCTTGTTAAACTTGAGAATGTATGAGATACTAGTTTCGGTATGCTAGTTGTACCTGAAGTTGGGATGATCCATTGGGTATACGAAACTCCCTCTTTAGAAGTATTTTTATCTTGAGCCACATGAGTATACTTTAATTCAGTCCCATCCATATAGATTTCATAGTGAACTTGTGCTTCATTGTAGTACTGTTTATGTAGAGACTTATCAATATCTAGAGGTAAAAATAGAATTTTTTTAGTACACCCATCAAGTAGAGAAAGTATAAGTGCAAACTCTATTCTTGCTCTACCATTGATAACTACAGAAGTGTTAGATAAAAAATCAATGGTTTCTTTATTTTTCTCCTTTAATGCTAAAAGTTCACCATAGGTATATATTTCTATTGTGTCACTTAATGCAACTCTTGATGCTGGTACAGCTTGAATACTCTCTTGAATATTTGTCATATTATTTATTTGGATTCATCTTTTCATAAATTTCTACAAATTCACCAAATGTTGATGGGTAAAATGGTTCATCCATCATAGTAAATGGGTCAAACTCTAATGTTTCATCTAATGATGCTACCAATACAGCAAAGCCGAGTGAATCAAGACCACTTTCCAATAGTATGACATCATCATTTAACTCTGGTACGAGTAGTTCAGATCCTATTTGTTCTAATACATCGATGTATGTTTCTTTAATTGTTTCTCTAATTGACATTATCTTCCTTTTATAATTTTAAATTTTATTTTATTTATTTTATGTTTTAAAATAGTAAATAATTTACTATTTTTTGTATCTTTCCATTTATCCGAGGTCATAGACATATATGTATATTCATTATCGCTATTATACTCTTTGAATCCTAAACTTGTGTCAAAATTGAGAGCCTTTTTGTTGGAACTTTGCACTTCTAAATATAAAGTGCAGACTTTTAAGTCCTTGAATATATACTCAAAAAGATAATATGTAGAAAAGGTGGATACTAAAGGATTTGTTTTATTTGTAAAATATAGTCCCCAGTATGAAGTATGATTGTGTTTGTCTATATCGGTAATATATACAGCACCTACAACTTGAGAGTTCAAAAGTACTGCAAAGTAATGACAATCACTTTTTGATGACAAACTTTTTATCCACTCTAAATGATTATCTAACCTAATCACTTCTTTCGTAGTCATTTGATCTCGAATATAATCCATATTTCTTATATCTAATATTTCTACTTGTTCTTGTCTTGACAATATAGAAAAGTTTTTAAATTCTAGATTCATTTAATTATTCTTATACTTTTAAAAGCTTCAGCAGCTTTTTTTCCTACTCTCATACCTTGATACTTTGCATTAAGGTCTATACCCTCTAAGCTTCTTGGATGTGGGTATTCACAGAGTTCTGAAGTATATTCTTTCATAGCTTTTATTTTTAAATCCAAGGTATCATTAATATCATAATATGTGTCTGGTGAAAATGAAATAGGATAGTTCCACTCTGTTGATGATAGAATTTCAAAGCTATAAATCTCTTTTACACATTCATCTTCCATAGGTCTAGTAGCGGTTATAACGGCTTTGTATGTTATCTGATGGTCTATGTTAAGGTCATGTTCATAATGTGTGAAAATAATATCTGGCTTTACTTCTTCTTTTACTTTAGAAATAATTTTTATGATATCAAGTAAATCAACACTATCAAATCTATTGTCTGGGAAACTCTCAACAAAAACCTTCTTGATTCCTATAATGTCATTTGCTTTTTGTATCTCTTGATTTAGTCCTTCAATATCATCTTTACGATCTTCTAGAACTCTTTCTTCATCTCTACTTGTTTTTCCCTCACCAAGTATAAGTGTATAGGCTGCATACCCTTCTTTTATAAGTCTTGAAACGGTACCGAAACAACCTAGTACTTCGTCATCAGGGTGTGCTGCAATTATCAATATCTTTTTAGAATGCATCGGAATCCCCCATACATAAATTCCAGTTAGAAAAGTCTACTAATGTACTTTCTAACTCTTCATTGTTAGTTAGCATTTTAACTCCTAAAAATGTTTGAAGACCATTTTCTTTAAAATTATTATTCAATAAAATTTTTCTAGTATCTTCACTAAATTTCCACACAGAAAGTTTTGAAACTTTATCATGAAAATAGTTCTCTATGGTTTGAATAATATCTTGAAAAGATATATCTTCGATAAGTATATAATCAATCAAATGACCTATCTTACTTTGACCATTATCATAAATCTTGAGACAAATAAAGCCAACTCTTTGATCATTTTGAACAATAAAAAAGTTTTGATACAATTTTTGTGGATGTCTGATATATCGATTTACATAATAGTTCAAACTCTTTTGTATATATATATTGTTTTTTTCAGTTGTAGCATCTAGTATTTCAGATAAAAAATAGATATCTTTATAATTGTCTTCAATAGGAATTATAGAAAAGTTTGTATCAATAAAAGTGGTGGAATCTTTTTCAAGGGAGTTAAATAAACTTACTTGCTTCCATTTATCAGCTTTAATCTGGATATCCCTAAAATTTTCATTTGGAAATCCATATAAAAAATCAATTCCATGTTCTTTTGCAACTTTATACATTTTTTTGGTGATTTGAAAAATTAAAAAACTCTTTCTAAAGTCTGGATGGATAAAAGCATGTATAGCAAATGCCGCACTGTAAGTTTTACCAAATACATTAACTTGCTGAGGAATAATAGCATAATGACCTATTATTTTATTTTCAAATTCAGCAACAATAATGATTGACTTCTCATCTGATATCATACGGTTTATCCAAATCCAGAATGTACTATCTCTCAGATAAGGTGTCTGCTCAGTAAAGAAAGAAGATATTTTCTCTGAATCACCAGATATATATTCTCTGACTTTTACATTATTCACTGTGTGTCTCCTATGTTGGCTTTTAAATACTTGGGTTATTTAATAATATTTTTACATAATTAAATAATTCTATATGGTTAAAAGATTTGGAAACCATATAATTATTTTCTCTTAGATAATCATGCATATAGACTTGATTATTAGCTGTTTTTATAGCTATAAATGGAATATTTAGATAAAGAATTTCATTTGTAGTTACACTAGGCGTAATTATAGCCAAATCAGCTTTATTCATTAACTTAGAAATTTGATTTGTATTAATATGTAGTGTAGCATTTTCTAAGTTCTCAATATAGCACTTTAAGGATTCTAGATGCATATTAGCAATGGTAGTTACTACATGTATGTGTATATTTTTAAATTTTTTTAATACTTCTAATATTTGGGTGTTGACATTAGAATGATCAGCACCACCCATAGCTATAAAAATATCTAGGTTGCTTTTATCCTTTTTGTTTTGTCTTCCTATCTTCTTCGCTATAATAAATTCATCTCTTAGAAGTGTGTATTTTAATCCACATCTTAGCTCACAATTTTCAGGAACTAAATTTTTGTACTTGGAACTATCTCCATACACATTGTGATTTAGTAAAATATCACAATAGTGCCTTTCATATGTATCATCAAAAACAAAGATCTTTAGCCTAGGATTATTTGTTTTCAGCTTTTTTTCAAAATCATAATCAATACCATAGTGATCTATAATAAGCATATCTATATCAAGTGTTGTTATCAGAATATTTAGTTCTTTACAACTATTTGAGTTGAGTATTTCAATGTTATAGTTTTTTTCTATGATTTTGTGATTTATATTTCCTGATAGATTTTGTGTCGCAAAGATGATATTTGAATTAACATATTGCTCAGCTAAAACAAGGTCACGCATGATATGACCTGTACCAATGGTTGATGATGAATCTGCTCTAAACAGTACATTCATGTTGTCTTCCTATTTACATTTATATATATTAAATTTTAGATTTTTAAAATCTAATAGTTGGATAATTGTTTTTGAAGAGTTCTCTTTACAAACTTCTTCCACACTAAACTCATCACTTTTTTTCCATAGATGGCTACGGTTATAGTCCTGCTGTGTATATGCTTTTTGCTTATTATTGTTTATTGCATAAAGTAGAGGTACACCTGTTATGGCATAGAGAAGCATCCCGTTTGCCCATGCTTCCCCTCCAAATTTTGATATATCTTGTTTGTAAATTTCTTTGGGGATAAACAGTAGGGCTTCTTTTTTAGAAACTTTATTATTTATTAAAATTTGATTTATTTTTTCTCTAAAGTTATATATAGGTCGTTCAAAGTCTATAAATGTAGACCTTGTTACTTGAGTGGTTAAGAGTTTAGAAATACTTATTTTTTTCTCAGGAGATAGCTTTTTATTGATATTTGAGAAAGGTGCATTATTTATTGATTTTAAACTAGATTCCATTTTCTGAAAAGTTTTTGGAAATGGAGAAGAGACATAAAATGAAGCTACATATAAAGCTGAAATAAGCGACAGTACAACATAGAAACTCTTATACTCTATACTGTAAAATAGCTTATACTTTTGTAAGTTATATACAATAGACATAAAAACAAAAAGATTAAGTATATATGTAAACCCTAAATAAAAATAACCTATATCATTTGTATTGAGTGTTACCGTTATACCAGTAAGTGTAACTAAAAGAAGATACGAAACTACAGTGGCAGACAGTAAGTTTAAAGTATTTTTATCTTTAAAGATGAATACAAGTGTAGTTAAGATAGCTATATCAATATGAACCATAGTATTTTGTGCATATATAAACAATACTGGTTTTGAATAAATAATAGTTCTCCAATAATAATCAAATGATAAAATAGAAAAGTCATAACTGGTAGACGTATTGCCTATGTAGGTAGATGCAAACCATTTGCTGTACATCCAAAAAAAGATTGTGAGTGCTGTTCCAAGAATATAGACTCTCTTATCTTTTGGACATTTCAGAAGAAGAAAAAAGCCCACAAGTGAAGCATACATAAAGCCTGTAGAAATTTTTCCTAAGGTCACTAATATAAGTATGATAAAAAAATAATAATAATCTTTATTGTTAATCTCTGCAGAGATTAACAGATTAAATATTTTGAGAGCACTAAAAATTAGAAGAATAGTTGTAAACCATAATGAATGAGATCCTATTGCATGCCATGTACCGGTTAAGATAGGTGATATAAATATAAATATTAACACAAACAGAGCAGGGTGTACTTTTTTTATAAGAACAGCAATGAAAACTGCAATAGAAGAAACAAGTAAACACTTTTTAAATGTTATTAAAAGCATATATGAATCATACGGATCTACTTGTGCAACCCAAACTATTAGGGCATCTACATAGTGGCTAAGAACATGATATAAATTGAAAGGGACTCCATGTTGAGCAATACTTGGGTAGCCAAAATTCATTATACTTTGTATAAGTGAAACATGAAAAGCAGTGTCTTGGTGCCAACCTAAACCAAGTTCAGTTTCTAGTAAAGGAAATGTAAGGCGATAGGGACTTTGTTGCATAGTTGAAAAAAGTAACATCATGAGTATGAAGATCAGAAAGGCATAGAAAGTATTTTTAAGACCTATGTTAAATTTATCTTTAAATAAATCAGTAAAAAAGTATGTAAATAGCGAGAAAATAACTATAAAGACACTCGAAACACCCAAAATTTGCATCCAAGAAAACTGTTTAAATATTATTAGAGCATAAGTTATGGTCCATAAAGTAAAAAGCATTAGACTTAAAAGTATGCTTGAATATATAGAACTGTTTTCTTTTGTTAAAAGTGTATTAGATAGTTTTTTAATCATTTTGAGATATTTCCTGAGTAAAAACAAATTTTTTGAAGAGTAAATAACTTACTATAGTATATGTAAGCATGGAAATAATAATACCTACATTTTTATTATAGTTTAAAAGTTCTACTATGTATATAAGAACAATCTCACTTATTGAAAATGCTATTATAAAGAAAATGGAAAAGTTAAGAAAATATTTTATATTAAATGTATTTTTCTTTTTTTTAAAAGTGTATAAATTATTGAGAATAAAACTATTTATAAAACCTGCAAAAAAACCTATAGCATATGAAATTGCATAATTTATTGAAAGAATATTGTGACAAAAGAAGATTACAAGTAGTGTAATCAAAGTATTGATTACACCGACCGATATGTATTTAGAGAACATCAGGTTTTGCACTATATAGTTTTCGTACTATAAACATAGGTCTATTTTTTGATTCAATATAGTTTTTGCCAAGATATTCACCTATAATCCCAATAAATAAACTATTTAACCCTCCAAAAAGAGAAACCGCTAAAGCTAAAAATGCCCAACCTTCAACTTCAATACTGCCAAAAAACTTTTGATATAGAATAAAAAACATACTAAAAAGTGACAAAGTAAATAATATAAAACCTGTTATGGTAATTAGTCGTATAGGTGCAGTGGAGAATGATGTGATACCCTCTAGGGCAAGTTCTATTAGCCTTAGTGGTTTAAACTTTGTTTCCCCAGCTTGTCTTTCTCTCCTACTATATTCTACGATGGCATATTTGCTTTCTAAGCTAAGGATTAAGCCTCTTATATATCTATTTTTTTCTTCATATTTTTTAAAATCTTCTAATAGTTCTTTACTCATCAGTCTGAATTCCCCATGATG
>DQSS01000157.1 GCA_015663165.1 Arcobacter sp.
ATTACACACCAAATGAAATATTTTTCAAGGAAGTTTCAAGAAAAATGGTGGCATAATTTTGGTTGGTTTTGTTGCACTTTAAGTGTGAATTGGCGAATCCTTTTATACTTATATTTGGCAAAAAAAAAGGGTAAACATTTCTGCTTACCCTTTTTTAGAATTAAATAAGTTATTATTTAGCTCTGATTCCTAAAGAAGCAACAACTTCTTGGAATTTTGTAAAGTTAGTTCTTCTTAAGTATTTAAGAAGTCTTTTTCTTTTTCCAACCATCTTTAAAAGACCTAGTCTTGAATGATGGTCTAAGTGATTAACTTTTAAATGCTCTGTAAGAACTTTAATTTGTTTACTTAATACAGCAATTTGTACTTCTGCTGAACCTGTATCTTTAGCATCTCTTTGATACTCAGTGATTATTGCTTGTTTTACGTCCTGATCTAAAGCCATAATGACCTCCTTGATTGGTATATTTCTTATTTAAAAATAGATTTAGTTTTTCCAAAACTTAATTTGGAGTTTAATTTCTTAATGGTGTCAAAAGAGGGACTCGAACCCTCGACCTCCGGCTTATGAGACCAGCGCTCTAACCAGCTGAGCTACTTTGACTTATAAACTAAACCTATTATTTAAAAAGTAGCGAATTATAACTAAATACAAATTAAAAAGCAATATTAAACAGTATAAATTTATAAATTTGTACTGTTTTTATTAAATTATAATATATATCTAGCTGTATCTTCGTTTTCTACTATATCTTCAAGCTTCTCTTTTACAAGTTCTTGAGTTATAGTTATAGTTTCACCTGCATGTTCATTTGCATCATAAGATATATCTTCTAGTACTTTTTCAATTACTGTGTGTAATCTTCTAGCACCTATATCTTCTGCTTTTTCATTTGCACTTACACTTAATCTTGCAAATTCTTTTATAGCATCATCTTCAAATTTTAAAGTAACTTCTTCTACACTTAAAAGAGCTTCATATTGTTTTAAAAGAGAATTCTTAGTGTTTGTAAGTATTTGATATAAATCATCTTCATCAAGAGGGTTTAACTCAACTCTTAAAGGAAACCTACCTTGAAGTTCAGGAAGTAAATCACTAGGTTTACTTACATGAAATGCACCAGCAGCTATAAATAGTATATGATCTGTCTGTATTTGACCATATTTTGTATTTACAGTTGATCCTTCAACTATTGGAAGTAGATCTCTTTGAACACCTTCTTTACTTGGATCTTGGTTTTTATTGTTAGATCCTGTTGCTATCTTATCAATCTCATCCAAAAATATTATTCCACCATTTTCACATCTTTTGATAGCTTCTTCTTTTATAGATTCACTATCAAGTAGATTTTCACTAGCCTCTGCTCTTAAAAGTTTTTTAGCAACTTCAATAGTTACATCTTTTTTAACTTTATTTTTATCCATTTTTCCAAGCATATTGCTTAAGCTTTCTGAAACAGCACTCATATCCATAGGTAAGTTACTATCTATGATTTCTACTTGAGTTTTTTTAGGAAGTTCTATTGATATTATTTTATCATCCATGGAACCACTTACAACCTTACTTTCCATAAGATTATAAGTTTTTATAAAAGAATCTTGAGCAGACTGTGTAGCACCTTCTGGAAGGGGTGGTACTAATATCTCTACTATTTTTCGCACTACTTCTTTATCAATATCATCTTGAATTTTTTCTTCGTATTCTTTTGTAACCATATTTACAGATTGATATGCTAAATCTTTAATCATAGATTCAACTTCTCTACCTACATAGCCTACTTCAGTATATTTACTTGCTTCAACTTTTACAAATGGAAGACTCATCATCTTTGCCATTCTTCTAGCTATTTCAGTTTTACCAACACCTGTACTACCTATCATAAGAATATTTTTAGGCATTATTTCTTCTTGTAGTTCAGGGCTTAGTTGCATTCTTCTATATCTGTTTCTAAGAGCTAATGCAATAGTTTTTTTCGCATCATTTTGACCAATAATATAGTCATCCAAATAAGATACAATTTGTTTGGGAGTCATATCCATAGATTAGTCCTCTTTATTTAATGTTAATAATTTTATATTTTGATTTGTATAAATACATAATTCACCAGCAGTCATAAGTGCTTCTTTTACTAATTCTTTTGGTTCTAAGTTTGAGTGTTTTTTGAGAGCACGAGCAGCTGCAATGGCAAAGTTTCCACCACTACCAATTGATGCTAAACATCCATCTTCAGGTTCCACAACATCGCCTGTACCACTTAGTATGAAAATATGTTTTTCATTTAGTACAAGCATCATGGCTTCAAGTTTTCTCAAAGTTCTATCTTTTCTCCACTCTTTAGAAAAGTTGATTACAGATTTTAGTAAGTCACCTTTTGTATTTACTAAATGTTCTTCAAACATATCAAAAAGATTAAAAGCATCTGCTGTACTACCAGCAAATCCCGCAAGAACTTTATCTTTATATAAAGTTCTTATTTTTGTAGCATTATTTTTAAGAACAGTATTTCCAAATGTTACTTGACCATCTCCACCAATTACAGCTTTTCCATCTTCACTTTTATAAGCAAGAATCGTTGTAGCATCAAACATACTTGACTTTACGCTTCTATAACATCAATAGTTAGTGCACAAATTACGCCATGACCTAATTTGCAATCTACTTTAAATATACCAGGAGTTTTAATAGGTGCTTTTAAATGTAAACTTTTTTTGTCAAGTTCAAGTTCAAATTCTTCTTTTAAAGCTTTTGCAACTTCTTTATTTGTGATACTTCCTATTAAGTGTCCATTTCCACCAACTTTATGTTTGATAGTTAATTTAAGGCTTTCAATCATCTCTTTTGCTTTGTTAGCATTTGCTATATCTTCTTCAAGTTTAGCTTTGATAAGAGCTTGCTCTTTTTCCCATTCTTCAATAACTTCAGGAGTTGCTCTTTTTGCAAATCCTTTTCCTACTAAAAAGTTTTGACCATAACCATCTTTTACTTCTTTTATTTCACCAACTTTTCCAAGACTTTTAACGTCTTTGATTAGTAAAACTTTCATTATTTTTCTTCTCCAGAATCTGTATCACCATTGTATACAATTATTCCAGCAGTATAGTTAGAAACTTGTTTCCAACCTAAATCTTTCATTACATTTTGACAATATGCACTTCTACTACCTGTAAGACAGTATAAAATAGTAGATTTATCTTTTTGATCTTCTATTTGATTTAATGCTTCATAAAAAGATGTTGTAGGGATTAAGAAATCAGTCCCTGCTATTCTTTGTTGTTTCCATTCCATCCATTCTCTTACATCTACTAGATTAAAGTCAACCATTCCTAGCTCTCTTGCTTCTAAAAGTGACTGAATTTCATCTCCGTCAAGTTGAGGATGTGCTAATAATTGTTCACATTCTTCTTTAGTAAGACCTCTTGAGTGATTATGTGCAACTTCTTCAGCTACAATTTCAACTGCATTTGCTTTTGCATATTCAGGTGTACAGAAAATACCACAGTGACATTTTCCTTCTTCTGGTATCTCTTTTTCGATAGCTGGTTTACAAGGACAGATTCTATTATCTGCTGCTTTTCTCTCTTCTTTTGTTTCTCCAATTACCATAAAACAAGGACAAAATCTTTTATTGTAAATTATTTTATTTCTAGCAAGACCCATTGTAACACCTTCGTTTACATCTTCTATTGGATGGTAAACCCAACCTCGACTTGCACATACTTTATCAGTAAATTTTTTTGTATCTTCCATAACTTGTAAGAATTCTGGTGAATTCATATCGATTTTTTGCATCATTATTATCTCCTAGTGTATATATTATATTTTTACAAAATAAATATAAATTGTATTTCTTTACAACTTATATTTATTTTGGTATGACTATTTTAAAACAAGCACCATAATAACTCGTTTCATTTAAAATAAACTGAGTGTTACTAGCTAGTAAACTTCCTTCAAAATGTTCTTCAATTATTTTTTTAGACATTGAAAGTCCTACACCTGTCCCACCAACAGATTCTTTTGTAGTAAAATGTTTAGTAAAAATATTATTTATAATATCTTCAGGTATTCCCCCTGCATTGTCGTGTATGTTTATTTCTATATTTTTCTCA